>NZ_JBSSCV010000043.1:0-15687 GCF_054060065.1 Thermostichus sp. MS-CIW-37
AGGACTTGGGTCATGGTTCTATCATAACTTCCGCATTCCTCCCGACACTGACCCTACGGGTACAGTGCGGGGCTCCTGCGATTTCTAGCTGAAGGTGAAGTAGAAGTATCTGGGGTGTTTCCACATCCCAGTAGCTGGTGCGTTCGCCTTGGCGGCGCGAAGCGCTTTGGCGTCCCCCACGGTGCTGCGGTATAAGCCACATGCTCGGTGTAGCTCAGTCAGTGGGAGTTGTTTTGCTGGCTGAGAACGGATCCTCTGGCTTTAGCCGTGGGGAGAATGTCAACCTCTCCTCTTGTTTGAGGAATCCGGTCAGCTAGACCGCCGAGAAGCGACGCCCTCTATGTATCAGCATGAGGGTCAGGATGAAAGGCGGAAACCCTTGCTATGGTAAACACAGAGCGGTGGGGCATCCCGTTCTTAAAGCTCAGGAAATGTCCTTAACAGGAGTCACTGAGAAGCTCGTACTCTTTCGCTTTAGCGGCGCGGAGCGCTTTGCATCAGCATGAGTGCGGGAGTATGTCACGATGTCTCTGAATGGGGGTGGTTATCCCCGTTATTGCAGTTTGATTGCGCATCCCACCATGAGCGAAAAGATCCCTCAAGATCCCTCCTCGCCGGAAATGGCGGCTGAGATGGCCTTTGCTGCGGAGCCCAGCATAGCAGAAGGAGCTGCTTCAGAAGAAGCCGCCCCAGACTCGGATCCCGGCAAGGGATCCCCTGGCACCGGCGGGTCGAATGCGCAGCGTGTCCGTCAACTGCTGGGCATGAAAGGAGCAGAGGTGGAGTCTCGCTCCATTTGGCAGTTGCACTTGCAACTGATGAAGCCTGTCACCTGGATCCCTTTGGTGTGGGGTCTGATTCCGGGGGCGGCATCTTCCGGTCACTTCACCTGGACTTGGGAGAATGTGGCTCTCATTTTGGTGGGCATGATCCTGGCGGGCCCCCTGATGACGGGCTATACCCAAACGGTGAACGAATACTACGACCGCGAGATCGACGCCATCAACGAGCCCTACCGCCCCATTCCCTCCGGCGCTATTTCTCTGCAGCGGGTGGTTATCCAGATCTGGGTGCTGCTGATCTTGGGGTTGGGCTTGGCCTACGCTCTGGACTGGTACACGGGCCATGACTTCCCGGTGATCACCTGCATTGCCTTGGCGGGAGCCCTGATTGCCTACATTTACTCGGCGCCCCCCCTGAAGCTCAAGCGCAACGGCTGGCTGGGCAACTATGCCCTTGGTGCCAGCTACATCGCCCTGCCCTGGTGGACAGGCCACGCCTTGTTCGGCGAGCTAAACTGGACGGTCTGCATCCTGACGCTGATCTACAGCTTGGCCGGGCTGGGGATTGCTGTGGTCAACGATTTCAAAAGCATCGAAGGGGACAGGCAGTTTGGCTTGGCCTCTTTGCCGGTGATGTTCGGGGCGATGGGGGCCGCTTGGATCTCGGTGCTGATGATCGACCTGTTCCAGTTCGGCATGGCCTCGTTTTTGCTGGGGGCGGGCCTAAAACTTTACGCGGCCCTTTTGGTGCTGCTGATCATTCCCCAAATAACCTTCCAAGATATGTACCTCCTGCGGGATCCTTTGAACAACGATGTGAAATACCAAGCCAGCGCGCAGCCCTTTTTGGTGTTGGGCATGTTGGTGGTCGGGCTGGCGTTGGGCCGCTCGGGGCTGTGGTAGTCGAGCCGACGGCAAAGTGCCCATCTTGGCAACAGAGGTGACGGCTTCCGCCCTGGGTTCGGCCCGACATCTGGGCCAAGATCAAGTCAAGATCAAGTTAAGTTGAGCCAGGGATCCATCCCCTGCAAGGATCGTTGGCGGATCCCTGGAAGCTGTTATGGCCCTGGGCCAAAGGAGATATCCAATGAAGCTGTTGTTTCCCCTCCAACTCGGCCTAAGCCTGGCTTTGCTCTTGGGGCCGCTGGCCATCTCTCCCGCCCAAGCACAGCGGATCGTCATCGACGGGCGGGGGATCGTGGTAGAACCCAGCACAGGTGGCTCGGTGATCCTCAATCCCGACCAGCCGGTCTTTTCTCCAATCTTGCCCTCTGCAGTTCCTTTTTCCATCGATGAAGAAGGCAGGATCGTCTCCGCCCCTGGCTACCGCTGCAGTGCGGCTACTGCTGCCGACAACTCCCCCATCATCTGTCGCTCCCAGTTCAACCGCAACGACGTGGTGGTGTATGAGCGGGACGGCCAATCCAACACCTTCTTCGTAAATGCTGACAACACAGTGATCCGGCCCTCCGGCAGTGGGCTGCGGATTTTGCCCAGCTCTGAACCGGTGACTCCCTCGGGTAGCGGCCTGCGCATCATCCTGGATTGAGGGCAGGGATCCCTTCACCTCTTGTCCAGTTGCAACCGCAGCATTTGCTCTGCATCCTAGAGAGGTTTGGCGAAGAAATAGCCCTGGCCATACTCGCAGTTCAACAACCTCATTAAGTGCAGTTGCTGTAGGGTTTCGATCCCCTCGGCAGTGACATCCATTCCCAGGCTGCGGGCCAAGGTGATGATCAGGCAATGGTCTCGGCATTTTCTTCATTCGGCCCCCAGCGCGAGATGAAGGAGTGATCGATTTTCAGGCCATTTTTTCAGGCCATTGATGAGGTAATCCTGCAGGCCCCTGAGAGAGGAGTAGCCTGGGCCGAAGATCAAAACCCCCGCAATTGCGCCAGTTGCTCTGCCGCTAGAAACCGTAGCCTATTTTGCGGTCTAAGGAGATCTTTCGGCGCTGGGGTGGTATTGTTGCCGTCTTTCTTCCAATTCCATCAGGATCTGCTGATGACGCTGCCGGGTGATTGGGTAGAACCACACCAGCAAGATCCCGCCGATCAAAGCCACTCCCGGTAAGGGGCCAATGGCAACGCGAATGGCCAACAAAGCCGATTCCGGCTGGATGGGCAGGGCCTCTCCGGCCACCGAAGGCACAAAGCCGGCCCAATCCAGAGCTTGCCCCACGAAAAACAGTCCCAGCGCCAGGCCCACCTTTTGTAAGAAGACCATAAAAGCGTAGAAGATCCCCTCCCGCCGCTCCCCGGTTTGTAGTTCATCCAGATCGATCACATCCGGCAACATGGACCAAGGGCCGAGATAGGCCGTAGCAGAAACCCCAATGCCGGCCAACAGAGCCAGCCCAATCATGATCCCTTGCTGGCCGGGCTGGAGGAAAAACAGGCCCGCCTGCGAGATCAGCCAAAACCCCGCCCCGATAAGGTACATGGTGCGCTTGTCCAGATGGGTGCTCAGTTGGGTCCAACCGAACAGCGTCAGCACTGCGATCCCCTGTACCGCCAGTACCACCAAGGAAATCCACACCTCCGGCAGGCCCATCCAGAAGACGATGAAATAAGGGATGATTGTGGCTGTGAACTGAAACGCTAGCCAAGAACACAGGTAGATGCCGCTGACAAACAGGTAGGGGCGGTTGCTGAAGGCCACCCGCAGTTGTTGAACCAGGGGCATGGGATCCCGTTGGGATGGATACCGTTCTCGCACCCCCCAAAAGCAGATCAGCAAGGGCACAGCCGAGATCACTCCAAAACAGGCTCCCGCCAGCAGGTGGCCGGCAGCCCGATCCGGCAGCAAGTTGACCAAGAGCGGAAAGGTAACCACCGCAACCATGCTGCCCCCTACAGAGAAGGCAAAGCGGAATTGGTTGAGCTGGGTGCGCTCGTCGTAATCCTGGGTCAGCTCCGCTGTCAGGGAGGCGTAGGGAATATTGGCCGCAGAGTAGAAGGTATTGAACAAGAGCGACACCGCCAGGTAGTAGGCAAACAGGGGGCCAATCCGACCGGGAAAAGGGATCCACCACTGGGCCAGGAACGTGAGGCCAAAGGGGAGGGCTGCAAACAGCAGCCAGGGGCGGCGACGGCCCCAACGGGTGCGGGTGCGGTCGCTGAGAATGCCGATGATGGGATCGTTGATGGCATCCCAAAAGCGAGTGATGGCGTAGATGCTGCCGGCTAGGCCTGCCGACATGCCAACGGTATTGGTGAGAAAGGGCAGCAGGAAAAAGATGAGGATGTTGGCCGTCATGCCTGTGCCCAGATCCCCCACCCCATAGGCCAGCTTCGTCCACAAACTGAGTCGCTGTCTGGTCATCATGTCCCCCTGGAATGCCAGGATTCCAGTGTAGGGGGTAGGTGGAGATTTCTTTTTTGGGGATCCCTGGAAAAGCTGATCAAAATTCAGGGTCTTCTCCCAGTTCCCGTAGCCGCTGGGCCAGTCGTTCGGCTCGGGAGCGTTCTAGGTCTGCCCGTTGCCGTTCCAATTCAGCCCGCTGCCGTTCTAGTTCAGCTCCCGTAGGCAACAATTGCCCTGCCCTATCATACCAGCGCACCCAAAAGCGTTCTCGCCCCTCGTAGGATCCCCACCACCGACCGATACTCAAGTCCAAATCGGGCAACAGAATGGGGGGATGTTCTCCAGCGCCTGAGCCGGGGAGCAGCTCATAGTGTCCGCCCTGGAGTTGATAAACATTCAGCTCATCGGTCTCTAGCTCGAAGGTGACGTAGTAGGGGATCCGCAGCCGCCTTTCGTAGAGCTGGAATTTGGCTTGTCCGGGTTTTTCTTCCCCCTGGTCGTTGCAGATGATCTCCAAGATGAGAATAGGCAAGATATTCCCTTCATCCCAAACCACATAACTTTTGCGGGCAGTGCCATCCCGCCAACGGGGAACCCCCAGCACCAGAAACAAATCTGGAACAATGACCTGCCGGGGTAGGGCGTAGTAAAGGCCCATATTGCAAGCCACAAAAAAGTCTTGCCGATCCGACCAGTGCAGCAGCAGCGGCTCCCGGAGGAGGGGGTATTGGCGGCCTTGATCCTCGTTGTCCAAGGGGGTGTCGTCTGTATCGGGCAAGTCGTGCTGGGTGGGCCAGCGATAGGGGGTAATGGTCATGGCCGGGCAGGAGCAGTATGCCTCCACTGTAGCGAATGGGTTAGGACTGCATTTGGCTCATCGCCTCCAGATCCAGCACTTCCGCCACCTGCTCTGGGGTCATGAGGTTGCGCTCCAAAACAATCTGTCGAATGGGCTGGCCGGTTTCCAGAGAAGCCTTGGCCACCTCTGCCGCTTGTAAGTAGCCGATGTAGGGGTTGAGAGCAGTCACCAAAGCCAGCGTCCCTTCCGCGTAGCCGCGGCATCGCTGCGGTTGGGGGGTGATGCCTTGAATGCAGCGCTCGGTGAAGACCCGCAGGCTGTTGTTTAGGATCTGTAGGCTGTGCAGGAGGTCATAAGCAATGAGGGGCATCATCACGTTCAGCTCAAATTGCCCCGCCTGAGCACAGAGGGTGATGGCGGTATCCAGCCCGATCACCTGAAAGCAGACCATGTTCAGCATCTCGGCCATTACCGGGTTATACTTTCCGGGCATGATGGAAGAGCCGGGCTGAACCGGGGGGAGTTGGATCTCCTTGAGGCCGGTCTTGGGGCCGGAATCCATCAGCCGCAGGTCGTTGGCCAACTTGATGCCATCTTGGGCCAAGTTGCGCAGGGATCCCGACAGATGCACAAAGGGGGCCATGCTCTGCATCGCCGCCATCAGGTGGGGGGCAGGGGTCAGGGGTAGCTGAGTATATTCCGCCAGCCGTTGCACCACCCGCTGCCGATACTGGGGATGGGTGTTGAGGCCGGTGCCGACGGCGCTTCCCCCCAGCCCCAAGCTGCACAGGGCCTGGCTGGCCTCCTCAATCCACCGACGGTGTTGGGCAAAGATGGCCGCGTAGGCGCCGAAGCTATCCCCCAGCCGCACTGGCACCGCATCCTGCAAATGGGTGCGACCGGCCTTGAGGATCCCGTGAAAGTCTTTTGCCTTCTGCTCGAGGGCTGCCACCAAATTGTCTAGAGTGCCCAGCAGATCCCGTCGCACCCGCAGCAGGGCAGCCAGACGAATGGCGGTGGGGATGACATCGTTGGTGGACTGGCCGTAGTTGACATGGTCGTTGGGGCTGACCCGCTCGTAGCGGCCCTTGGGCTCCCCCAGGATCTCCAGAGCGCGGTTGGCCAGCACTTCGTTGACGTTCATGTGGTGGGAGGTGCCCGCCCCCGCCTGGTACACATCCACCACAAACTGATCCCGCAGGGATCCCTGGAGGATCTCATCCGCCGCTTGGACAATCGCCTTGGCCACCTCTGCCGGAATGCACCCCAACTCCCCATTGACCTCTGCCGCCGCTTTTTTGATCAGCACGCAGGCTTCTACATACTCCGGCAGGGGCTTGAGGCCGCTGATGGGAAAGTTCTCTAGGGCGCGGACGGTTTGAATGCCGTAATAAACCGACTGCGGCAGTTGCCGCTCCCCCATCGAGTCCCGCTCGCTGCGTACCTCGGCCAAGGCGTTCTCCTCTCCCGTTCGCGGATCCTTGGGCTAGCTTCCGGTAGTCCCCTCCGAGGGTGTCTCGAGGGCCGGGGATCCTTTCTGTAAGTTCTGTAAAGTGGCCAGCAACTGTTGGCCGAGGCGCTCGTTGTTCTCGGCCAAGACCAACACCATGGCCGCACAGGCCAGGTGCACCCCTGCTCGAAATTCCGCCGAAGACTTGTACTGGATCAGCGCCTCGCTATCTCCTTCCCGCGGGCTGAGGATGAGCTGAACCGACTTTTGGGCCAACTCTGTCAGTTCCCGTTCCGTTAAACCGAGCTGCACCGCTTCTGCCCTCCCTGCTGGCCGACAAACAACCTTTGATCCCATCAGGATCGCCACTTTGGTATCCTACCGCGGTTGTTGCCCCAATCTGGCAGGATCCCCAAGTGAGCGGGCCTTGACAACTCTTGATAGCTCTAGAAGGAGGTAGAAAATGCCGGTTAGTATAGGTGCAGCATGCCTTAGCCTGCGGGCCGATAGCCGACTTTGATTGGATAAGTTCAAATCCACGGGTCGGCACTGCTCCTAGGGGGCTTGCTTCTACTTAGCATGGGTTTTGTGCTGTTCATTTCGTTGAGAGAGGAAAACTTGACCGTAGAGCGTCCACTTGACCGCTTCCCCCGCAAGCAGCGTGCAGAGCTGCCGGCCATCAACGAGCGCATCCGCTTCCCCAAAATCCGCCTCATCGATACCGACGGCACCCAGTTGGGGATCATGAGCCCGCGCGAGGCCCTGCGCCTGGCAGAAGAAAAAGATCTGGATTTGGTCTTGGTGAGCGAAAAGGCCGATCCGCCCGTCTGCCGCATCATGGACTACGGCAAGTTCAAGTTTGAGAAGGAGAAAAAAGAACGGGAGGCCCGTAAGAAGCAACACACCGCCGAGATCAAGGAAGTGAAGTTTCGCTACAACATCGGCGAGCACGATTACCATGTCCGCCTGCGCAGCGCCCAGCAGTTCTTGGGGGATGGAGACAAGGTGAAAGCCACCGTGATGTTCCGCGGTCGCGAGGCCCAGCACGCCGAGCTGGGGGAAGAATTGCTGCAGCGCTTGTTCAAAGACCTGGAGGGCGTGGCGGAAATGCAGCAGCCTCCCCAAAAGGAAGGGCGAAACATCACGATGATTCTCTCTCCCAAAAAATCGGTCTGAGGAGGGATCCCACCTATGCCCCTTGCGGTTGGGGATCCGGCTCCGGAGTTCACCCTGCCCGATGCCGAGGGCAATCTCATCAGCTTGAGCCAGTTGCGGGGCCAGCGGGTGGTGCTCTATTTTTACCCGCGGGACAACACCCCCGGCTGCACCCAAGAAGCCTGCGGCTTTCGGGATGCCTACGCTGACTATCAAGCCCACGGCATCGCCATCTTGGGGGTGAGCGCCGACGATGCCCGTTCCCACCAAAAATTTGCCCAGAAGCTGCAACTGCCCTTCCCCCTGTTGGTGGATGAGGGGGCCAAGGTGGCCAGGGCTTACGGGGTCTATGGGCCGAAAAAGTTCATGGGCAAAGAGTACAACGGCATTCACCGCACCACTTTTGTTATTGATCCGGAGGGGAAGATCGAGGCCGTTATCACCAAGGTCAAGGTGGAAACCCACGCAGCGGAGCTGCTCAAGCAGTTGACCGGCTCTTAGGCTTTCCGGTGGGAGTTCGGCAGACCTGCTGCTGGGCTCGTTGTTCTGGAACCTGAGCCAAGACGGGAACGAAAAGAGCAAAAAAAGATGTAAAGTGCCGGTATTGATTCCTCGTGGGCTAGGGCCGTGTCCCGACGCAGCCGTACCCTCAAGTCGATTCACGACAGCTACCAAATGTTGGGTTTGGCCGGCCAAGGGCAGTACGGGCGTGTATTCTGTGCCCGTCCCCGTCAAGGAGGAGACCTGGTGGCCCTGAAGGAGCTGCCGGCGGAGCGCTTTCCCACCCAAAATCTGCTGCGGGAGCTGCGCCATCTGCTCACCCTCAACCACCCCAACATTACCCGCTGCTACGCCCTCGAACATGCCCGCGAAGGTCGCTACCTGGTGTTGGAGTACTGCGAGGGAGGCACGCTGCGGGAGCTGATCGACCAGGTGGAGCAAGGGCTGTGGCTGCCGGTCAAACAGGTTTTGGGCTTTGTGGATCAGATTTTGGCCGGGTTAGATCATGCCCACCGGCAGGGGGTGATCCACTGCGATGTCAAGCCCGAGAACATCCTGCTCAAGCCCACGCCCCAGGGCTGGCAACTGAAGCTGACGGATTTTGGCATCGCCCGTCGCCTGCAGCCTGCTGCCGGCGAGATCACCGCCACCGGATCCCCTGCCTACATGGCTCCCGAGCGCTTCTACGGTCAGTTTAGCCCTGCCTCGGATCTCTACGCGGTGGGGATCATCCTGCTGGAGCTGCTGACGGGCTGGCGGCCTTTTTCCGGATCCCCCAGCCAGTTGATGCACGCCCACCTCAACCAGCCGTTTGTCTGTCCCGAAGGGATCCCTGCCCCGCTGCGGGAGGTGCTGGAGATAGCCCTACGCAAGTTGCCCTTGCGGCGGTTCCGCACTGCTGCCCAAATGCGGTCGGCTTTGGCGGTGGTTGCCCAAGAGTGGCAAGAGCCGGCCAGTTGTTGGGTTGGCCCTCGCCTGCCCAGATGGCCGCCCCCTGGGGTACAGGTTTGGGATCTGCCGGATCTGGGCTCTGTTGACACTGGCGGGATGGAGTTCCTGGCCGAGCAAAAGTTCTGCATCTGCGAGGATCCCAGCGGCTCCAGATCCCCGCTGCTGTTGCGGGTGACCCCCCAGAGGCTGGAATGGCTGGAGCTCCAGAACCTTGCCCTGGGATCCCCTGCTTTGGCCCATTTTTCCCTGGACGAGCCAATTCGGGCGGTGCTGCCCTTGAACACCTTCCCGGAAGCCCTGGCCTTCTCCCGAAGCAGCCTTTTGCACCTCAGCCCCAGCCACATCCGCACCTTGCTCAGCTTTGAGGAGGATTGGCAGGCCACCTGGCTGGCAGAGCGACAGGAGCTGGTCTGGGCCACCGCCCAAGAGTTGGGGGCCGTACAATGGCAGCCGGCCACGTCGACAGGAACACAGCCTTTCCCCGATTCCCGGTGCTATTTTCGTTGGCCTTGGCAGGGATCCCTGTCCCGCTTGCTGGCCCTCTCGGAGCATCTGGTTTTGTTGACAGGTGTGGGGCAGCAGTGGGTGGAGATGAGCCTCTTGCCCTATCCCAAGGGACGCCATCCCGCTGTCGCGACCGGTTGGTCTCTGCAGACGGGATCCCAGCCCATTCGCTATCGCCTGCCCTTGGATCCCCAAGGGGGGGTGATCAGCTTGGGAGAACGGTTGCTCTTTGCGGCAACAGATGAGGGAAGGGAAGGCCAGCAAGGTTGCTGCCCCTATCTCCACTCGGTGCAGGTGAATCCGCTGCGGGTGCGCCGCTGGTTCTTGAAAGGGCAACCTGTCCAGATGGCCAAGGCCCCTTGGGGCGTGCTGCTGCTGTGTCGAGAGGGCGAGCAATCCACTTCCCTCTGGCTGTACAGTGAAAAAGGGGATCCCTTGGCCCAAGTAGCTGTGCCTAACGGCTCACAGGTGTTGCAGGTGGGCCAAAGGGGCAAGATTTGGCTGCAGGTGCCCAAAGCAGAGAAATCTCACCTGTCTCAGCTTTGGCAATTGGATCTGAACTGCTTGCCGGTGAGTGGACAGCCTTCCCAGGTGATGCTGTGCGACCCAGCGATCTAGAGTTTCGCCAAGGACTCCGTCCCGCTGTCGCGACCGGACTCGGCCAGAACCGCTATCAGCCCTAAGATCAAGTTTGAAGATCAAGTTTGGCCAGATGCCCGGCCAGCTCTGCTGGGCTGTGGACCAGGGGAGTGGTGATCTGTCCAGCCTGTTGGAGAACAAGCATGAGTCAGTATCTGCCGGAACCTGCTGCTGTGGAGGAGGATCCCAGCTTGTTGGTAGAGCGGCTGCGCCGCAAAGAGGGCCGGTGGCTGGATTGGGCCAAGGCCTGTCAAGCTTTGCAACGACAGAAAATGACTCCCCAGGCCATCTTCGAGGCAACCGGGTTTGAGCCCATTCACCAAAACCAGATCCTTGTTGCGGCCCAAGTTTACGAAGGGATAGCCAAAGCAGGAGCCAGCCCAGCAGTTCTGGAGCATTTTGCCCACAAAGGTAGCGATATCCTCTACGAGTTGCGCATTCTCTCTCCACAGGATCGGGTTCGGGTGGCGGAATTCATCTTCAGTCGCCATTTGCATGCCGCTGATGCTCATGAGATCGCCCGCGCCGTGAAAAATTATGCCCAGCTCCAACAGCTTCCGGAAGGGTTTACGGATCACCCCGGCGATGCGGTGGCCTATCAAGCCTGGCGGACGGCCCAGCAAACCCGCGATCTGCAGGAGCGAACTCGGGCTATCGGTCGAGCGTTTCAGTATGTCCACAGTGATACAGCCCGCCGACAGGTGGAGCAGCTCTTGTCCACGATTGCCACCAGCTCCCGCCCCCAACGCAGCGTTTTGCCCAAGCTGTCCGTGTTTCGCTTGGAAGAAGATCTGCCGCGACTGCTGCCGGTGGCCGGATCCCTGCCTCTTGCAACTGCCGCCTGGGAAGGGATCCCCTCCAGCGAGCCGCAAGGGCCCTTTGGCTGGGTCAACAGCCCGACGGAGCAAACTTGGATGGCCTTGCCCGCTTGGCCGGTGATTCAAAAGGCCGGGGATCCGGTGATCCTCCAGGTGGAAAACCGGCTTTTGGGATCCCTATTGGGCTTGCCGGTGCCTGCCGGCGAAGAGCAGGATCCGGTCTTGCTGGTGGTCGATCGCGCCGCTCGGGTTTGGGAGGGAGCTCAGATGGCGGGATTTTTCCTGGTGGATCGGGCCGGATCCCTGGCGGTGGAGTGGATAGAAGACTCGCCCTCCTCTCCCCTGTTGGGCCAGGTGCTGATGGCCGTGCGCCCCCCGCGGGTTTTCGATGAGGTGCTGGCTCAGGATCCCTGGCAGTTGGAAGAATAGGCGTTGGGATCCCGCCGTTGTAGCCATTCGTGCTAGTGGTGCAGAGCACCGCGCCTGGACTCGCCCCCATGGCCTCACCCATGGCCTCAATTGAGCAAGGCCAAGTTATCCCGGTGGACGGCAGTATCAACCCCTTCGTAGCCCAGGATGCGGGGAATCTCGGCGGTTTTTTTGCCCTTAATCTGCCGCAGCTCCTCGGCGCTGTAGTTCACCAGGCCCCGCGCCACCTCCTGGCCGCTGGGATCGCACAGGCGCACGGCAGCCCCCGCCTCAAACTCTCCAGAAATGGCTGTGATCCCTGCCGGCAGCAGCGAGCGCCCCTGCTGGCACACCGCTCGTACCGCCCCCTCATCCAACGTCAGGGATCCCTCGGGGATGAGGCCGTAGGCAATCCATCGCTTGCGGGCGCTGGCGGGCTGGGGAGCCGGATCAAAGCGGGTGCCGATGGCCTCGCCGGCCAGAATGGCCGGAATTTGCTCAGGCCGTTTGCCATTGGTAATCACCACCGTTACCCCTGCGGCTGTAGCAATTTGAGCAGCGGTCAGCTTGGTGGCCATGCCGCCGGTGCCCCAGCCGCTTTTCCCCTGGGCTTCGGCCTTCACCTGTAGGGGGATCCCGGGCAACACCCGCTCGATGGGCTCAGCGGAAGGATCTCGGTTGGGGTCAGCCGAATAGAGCTTGTCCACATCGGTGAGCAGGATGAGCCACTTGGCCTGCACCATGCTGGCCACCAACGCCGAAAGCGAGTCGTTGTCACCAAACTTCAACTCTTCCACCGCCACCGTGTCGTTTTCGTTGACGATGGGAATAACCCCCATCTGCAGCAGTTGGGCAAAAGTGCGATTGGCGTTCACGTAGCGGTTGCGCTCCACCAGATCGCCACGGGTGAGCAGCACTTGGGCAATCGGCTGGTTCAGAGCCGAGAAGAGGTCATCGTAAAGGCGGATCAGCCGCCCCTGTCCCACCGCAGCCACCGCCTGCTTCTCGGCAATAGCCGTCGGTCGTTGCCGCCAGCCAAGGCGAGCACAACCCACCCCCACCGCCCCGGAGGAGACCAAGATCACCGCGTATCCCTGCCGGCGCAGGTGAGTCAGCACCTCCACCAGCGGCCCCAATACGGAAAGACGCAACGAGCCGGTCTGAGTATCTGTCAGGCTAGAGGTGCCGATCTTCACCACCACCGTCACGTCTGTTGTTGCCATCGCCTCCCTCAACCCATCTTCCCACCCATCTATTCACCATAGCGGAGCCAAGATGCGGCTGTATTGGTCGTCGCTTGCCCTCAGGGTCACCACAGGCGAGAATAGAACAGAGAAAGCCGTCCTCAAGCTCACCTTTTTTTGTCTGCCTGTGAATCCTGTTCGCACCCTCTCCGCCACCAAAGCGGCCTTTTTCAGCGCCTACCCTCGCCCGATCAACGCCGTCTATCGCCGGGTGGTGGAGGAGTTGTTGGTCGAGCTGCACCTGACCACCGTCAACAGCACCTTCATCTACGATCCGTTTTTTGCCTTGGGGATGGTCACCCTCTACGACGGGCTGATGGAAGCCTACCAACCCCCCGAACAGCGAGAAGCCATTTTCAACGCCCTCTGTAAGGCTTTGCACCTCAAGCCGGAGGTGTTGCGCAAGAATGCCCGCGATCTGCTGGAGTTGATGCGCAGCGGGGATCCCCGTCAGAGACTGGATCTCCTTTGCCTCAAGCCAGAGGCGGAAGATGTGGGCGGGTTGAAAGCCATTTTGGAGCGCATGACTCAGCCGCCCTATGCCTACAGCCGGGTCTTGGCTGTTGGCCTTTATACAGCCTATGAAGCCGTGGCCAAGTCCCTTTACAAAGAAGCGGAAGAGCGCACCCGCCGCTTTTTGGAGGATGTGGTGGGCAAGCTGCCCTTTTCGGCAGAGCGGGTGAAAAAGGATCTGGAGCTCTATCGGAGTAGTTTGGATCGCATGAAGCAGGCGCGGGCTGTGGTCGAGGAGATGGTGAAAGCCGCCCGACGCCAGCAGGAACGCCGCCAATCCGCCGCCCCTTTGCCCGAGACTTCCCTTGCCGACCCGAGCGAGCCCAGCAGCTAAAGGCAGGCCCTAAGCCAAATACCGAGCCCAGGTTTCCACCACCTCGGGGGATCCATACCAGCGCCGTCCACCCCGACCGGAATGGTAACAGTCGGGCAGGGTGAGATTGACAGCCCCCTGCAAGTGGGCAGCCTCGATGGGGATAATGCCATCGCCCCACAATTCCCCCTGTCCAGCCGTGAGCCAATAGCTGTTGTAGGCCAGCCAAGCCAGATAATCCTCCTGTCGCCACAGGGATCCCAGGCCCAAGCGCCGCCCCTGAATGGCTCTGCCCGCCACGCACACATAGTTCACCTCGGGCCAAAAGGCCCCCGGATAGTGGGTGTTGACAAAGTCCAAATTGCGCTTCGTCCAGCGCTCCCGGCTGATGTGAGGGGATCCCAGGCTGATCAGCGTAGCGACGTGCTCCCGCCCCTGCCACACCTGTCCCCCGTAAGGCACGGATCCCAGGTAGATGCGGGCAATCCAGCCGCCGGCGGAGTGGGCCACCAGGTTAACCCGGTCAACCCCAAACTCAGCGCAGGTCTTTTGGATGGCCTCTCGCAGCGCCCACAGGATGGGAGTGACGGGCCTTCCCCCCAGCGTGGGAAACCAACTGCGCACCCGTAACGGCACCACCCGTGCCGCATAGCCGCGGGCTTCCAGCTCTTGACGCAAGGGCTCATACTCCGACGCGCCCGCCAGATAACCGGGCAAAATCACCAGAGGAGCCATACGCTAGCGGGGATACCAGAACATGCCTTTGATCCCCTCGGGGTCGGGGGTGAAGCCCAGCCGCTCGTAAAAGCTGACCACCCCTTGATCGGCAAAAAGGGTGATGTTGCTGATGTCTTGGGCGCGCAGCTCTTGGATCACCTTTTCCATCAGCCGCTTGCCCAGACCCTTGCCCTGGAAATCGGGATGAACCACCACGTCCCAAATGGTGGCATTGAAGGCGTGGTCGGACGTTGCCCGGGCAAAGCCGATGAGGCGACGATAGCTGCCCCGCTGCTGCCACATCGACACCACCAAAAAGCTGTGCTGCAGGGCTTTTCTCACCTTGGGAATGGGACGACGCGACCATCCCACCGCATCGCAGAGCTCCTCCAGCTCGTACAGATCCAAGTTGGGATCCAAGCTGAACAGGATGGACTCGCCCTGTACCGCCACCACTTCCTGACGGTCGCGACTGCGCTGCGCGGCAACATGACCAGCTTTGGCCGTCGTTTTTTGCGCCAACTCTTTCGTCGAAGCGGCCCCTGCTGCCCCGAACAGGCCCTTCCAAAAGCTCATCGGATGTCTTCGTGGAGTGAAAGCCCCCATCTGATCAGGTAGGCGTGTCCTCAGTATAGCCAGGATTGGCAGCGGGAATAGCTGAATCTGCATAGGTGCTTCCGCGCAGGCTTGGGACAGGTCTTTATCGGAAACTGAGAGTGGAAAGTCTGGGCGCTAAAAAGTCTATGGCTCCTCCCGGCACCGGCACTCTCGTCAATACCCTCGCCATCTTGGCGGGGAGCGGCCTTGGTTGGGGAGTAGGTAGCCGCCTGCCCCAGCGAATGAGCCAAACCCTTTTGCAAGCCATGGGATCCCTGGTGCTGGTCTTAGGGATCCAAATGGCCCTCACCCTCGGCAGTGCCGCCCAAGCGGTAACGGTTTTGGTTGCTCTGATGTCAGGAGCTGTGCTGGGGGAGTGGATTGACATCGAGGCTGCTTTTGAGCGGATTGGCCAGGCCCTGGAAAAGCAGGTAAGCCGTTGGCTGGGCCCCAACCCGATTACCCGTGCCTTCGTCACCACCAGCATCCTGTTTGTGGTCGGCCCCATGACCCTGCTGGGATCCATCCAGGATGGATTGGGGGATCCCTCGCTGTTGTTGGTGAAAGCCGCTTTGGACGGGATCGCCACCCTCGCCTTCACCGCCAGCCTTGGCTGGGGCACCCTATTTTCTGCGGTGCCGGTGCTCCTGGTTCAGGGGGGAGTGGCTTTGTTGGCGCGGCAGTTGCAGCCTCTGTTGCGCCCAGACCTGATCGCCGCCTTGGAGGCCACCGGTGGGATCCTGATCTTGGGCATTGGCCTCAACCTGCTCGGCCTGGCCCGCCTGCGGGTGGCCAACTTGCTACCGGCTTTGGTGATCGTGGAGCTGCTGGTGGGGTTTTTCCCCGTTTGGGATCTCCACTTCTAGGTTTCCAGGTCGGTTGGGAGGTAGAAAGGGTCAGCTAGAAATCGCAGGAGCCCCGCACTGTACCCGTAGGGTCAGTGTCGGGAGGAATGCGGAAGTTATGATAGAACCATGACCCAAGTCCTGA
>NZ_JBSSCV010000044.1:0-15006 GCF_054060065.1 Thermostichus sp. MS-CIW-37
TATGACCTAGATAAGTGGCGTGGGGCAGGAATGCCTAACCGTGAGGTTAGGAAGCCCGCGCTGTACCCGTAGGGTCAGCGTCGGGAGGATGTCACGTCCACAACCATCCACGACAAAGCCATCAACAGATGGAGTTACCACAAACTGGGGAACGCTGGGATCCCTACCTTGCTGCCGTAGCTGCTCGCTTCAATCGGGAGCTGGAAATTCAACTGGGTCGGCCAGGTTGGCAACTTCCCCCAGACCTGGAGCAACTGCCTTTTTGGCAAGCCCAGCAGCGGGATCACCTGCAAGAACGCCTCGGGATCCCCTTTTGGCAACTGCGTGCCCCCAAAAAACGGGAAGCCTGTTTGGATTTGGGCTGTGGGGTAAGCTTCCTGACCTATCCCTGGAACGATTGGCAAGCCTACTTTTACGGCCATGAGCTGAGCGGTGAGATTGTGCGCTTTATTCGCTCGCGGGCACCCCAGCTTAACTCCAAGCTGTTCAAGTCAATGCAACAGGGATCCGCCCACCATTTGGAAAACTACGAGTCAGAGCAATTTGATCTGGCCATTGCCACCGGATTTTTGTACTACTACCCGATTGAGTACTTCGACGCGGTTTGGGCAGAGTTGATGCGAGTGTTGCGACCGGCTGCACCTGTGATTATTGAAGTGGTCAATCCCGACTCGGTGTGGGCGGAACAATGGGGCCTCATCGAGCTATTCAAAGGCACCGAACCGATTTTCACCCCCCTAACGGAGTGGGAGCGGCGCATCGCAGCCTTGGGGGGCAAAATTCAGAAACAGGCCAGTGGTGAACTGTTCACCACCTATTGGATTCAGCGCAGACCGTGATCTGCTCACAACCGGGAAAGTATCGGAGCATTCGGAGTAGTGGGGTAACCTTTAAGGCTGGGTACTAAGATTAAAAATAAGATAAAGATTAAGATTAAGAAGTGTGATCCCGGACAAGGGATCCACCGCCATCCATGCAAGCCTCCTCTCCCACCTTCCTCTTGGTTGATGGCTACAACATCATCGGAGCTTGGCCCACCCTGAGCCAGTTAGCGCGTCGCTCCCTGATGGAATTGGCCCGTCTGCGCTTGGTGGAATCTTTGGCCAACTATGTGGCCTTCCGGGGCTACCAGGCGACCGTGGTGTACGATGCCTACGCCCAACCCACTCCAGCCCGGCAAGAGCGCTCCCCTTCGGGTATCGAGATCCTGTATACCTCCTATGGCGAGACCGCCGACAGTTGTATTGAACGGCTGTGTGCCCAGTTGCAGAGGGATGGGTGTCGGGTACGGGTGGCTACCTCCGATCGTGTCCAGCAGTTGGTGATTGGCGGCTACAACGCCGAATGGGTCTCGGCAGAACAACTGTGGGATGAAGTGCAGCAGGCCCAGCAGCAGATCCGGCGCGTCCAACCAAAACGGCTATCGAGCAAGCGGGGCATTGATGCCTACTTGGATGCAGATACTCTCTCGCGCCTAAACCGCTGGCGGCTGTCCGGCCAAGATCCCATGCGCTAAATGCCATCGTAGGGAACGGTGGGAGCTCCATACCAAAGATGCTCTTCATCTGGCGAGGCAGTGGGCAACTGCTCCTGTGAAGGATCCGCCGGAGCCAGCTCCCGCTCATCCACCAACACCAGCACCCGCACAACTCGATTTTTGGGCAATTGTTCCTGCGCCTTCATGGGCAAGATCAGTTGACCTTGGCTGTCGGTACGAGCCCAGAACTCATGCGCTTTCATGCTGTTTCCCAAAATCATGAGCCAATGAAGGGATCCCCAGGCCGGATCTTAGTGAGGATGATGAATGACCCCAGAAAGCTCCATCTGTTCTTCGTATTCAGATGAGTCGGAGAGGCTGGCCCAGCTTTATAGTTATTTTGATTCAAACTAGGACACTCTAGGACACTGCGTCAGGGTTGTGGAGCAATAGTGTTGCGGAGCAATAATGCGCGGGGCTAGAGGGCTTGTCTCAGCAGCCCAGGCATCTCACCTAACCTGAAACGGCCATAAGCTCCCACAGCATCTCGGATAAGCTTGCCTCAACAAATCTCAAAAGCCGCTGGCAGGTAGTCAACCAAAGCATAGCTTACCCCTTCCCCAGAGGCCCGACGTTCTATCAGCGCAACATCAAAACGGCAGGACAACTCGGAGAGGTGGGGATGCTGGCTCAAGAAGGCCTGGGCAGCCCGGATCAAGCGTTGCTGCTTGGGGATCCCAACCGCCAAAAGCCCGCCTCGATCCCAGCTACCGGGGCTACGGGTTTTCACCTCTACGAAAATCAGCACATCAGCTTTGTGGGCAACCAGATCCAGCTCGCCCCAAGGGCAGCGCCACCGCTGGGCCAGGATCTGCCAGCCCTGCTGACAGAGATATTGCCGCACCCAGCCCTCGCCGACGTTGCCTGTATTCTGGAGGGAAGCCCTTCTGGGCAAGGGATCCATAAAAAAATCACCAGCGCCCGGCTCTAATGAGCAGAGCCATTGCCGTGATACTTGTCGGTGTCGTAAAAGCCGTTGCGGGTGCCGAAGTAGAAACTTGCCAGAGAGAGGACAAGAGCAACCCCCACCAAGACTAACTTTGCATCCACGTGGTTTTCCCCTGATTTTCTCCTCAACCGTGATCATAATAGCCTGCCGCTCCTTCACAATCCTCTGGTAAGCGATGCGCGGCACTGATATCGGCCAAGGCACAGCAAGTCTTGGGGGATCCCATTGGAGAGCTTTTCTTGAATGCTTGAATGAATGACTCCCACTGGGAGCTCAGCATGCTACCATTCAGACGGAAAGGGAGTAGTCAGGCGGCTTACCGCCCTCTGCATCGACATACTGGCTAAAAACAGCCCGGTGCAAGAGACAAAGCAAGCCCGGCAGGCTGCTTTGGTGACGAGACTTTCGCTGAGTTCACGCAGAGGTGAGCTTGGTGAGTCCGTCTGACTTTCCCAGCCTTCACCTCTAGGTGTGAACCGATTCCACACACAAGAGAGGTTGGAGGCTAGAAAATGTGGGCCGGTTTTTTATCGAGTTTGCTGCTGGTGACGGTAGCGGAATTTGGGGACAAAACCTTTTTTACCCCCTTGATTTTGGCGATGCGCCACCCACGCCGCTGGGTTTTTCTGGGGACATGGCTGGCTTTAGCGATGATGAACCTGCTAGCGGTAGGAACCGGGCAAGTGCTTTTTAAGCTACTGCCACCCTTGGGCGTGCGGGTGCTATCGGCTGGGGTTTTCGCCGTTTTTGGCTTGAGAATGCTCTGGCAAGCGTGCAGAATGCCACCTCAACAGGCATTACCAGAAGAAGAGGAAGCCCTCAGACAAGTGATGCAGGCAGAAGCAAAAGGAGTTGGCCGCGGGGGGGTTAGGGCCATCGTCTGGGAAGCCTTTAGTTTGATCGCCCTAGCCGAGTTCGGGGATAAAACCCAGATTGCTACCGTTTCCCTAGCCGCCACCCATCCGGGATTCAGTGTCTGGGCGGGGGCAACCCTGGGTCATGGTCTGATGGTAGGGCTGGCGGTGGTGGGAGGTCGTTTTTTAGCAGCTCACATCTCTGAACGCGCCGTGCATTGGGTGGGGGGCGGCTTATTTCTGGTGTTTGCGTTGCTGACCGGTTGGGAGTTGGCAGGATGAGGGATCAGCTAGAAATCGCAGGAGCCCCGCACTGTACCCGTAGGGTCAGTGCCGGGAGGAATGCGCTTTGATGAAGTACAATAGACTTATGAGCCAAGTCCTGACCATATCCTGTAAGCTCAAGGCGTTCCCGTCACAAGCCGCCAAATTGGACGCGACGATGGATGTCTTTGTGCAGGCACTGAACTGGGTCAACCAGAACACGCCGGAGAAGATCGTCAACGCGGTTAAACTGCAATCCCTTTGCTACTACGAGATTCGAGCTCGGTTCGGCTTGTCCAGTAACTTGGCTCAACAGGTGTGCAGACGGGTGGCAGGCGCTCGCAAAGTGGCGAGACAGCGCAACCGTCCGGTTAAAGAGTTCAAGCGTAGGTTCGTTACCTACGATGCACGTATCTTCTCGTTTCGCGAGAAAGACTGGACGGTGTCGCTGACCACGGTGGAGGGGCGAGAGCGCTTTGAACTAGCCATTGGCAACTACCAGCGTGGGATGCTGGCTGGTTCTAACCCCAAATCGGCCACCCTAGTCCAGCGGAAGGACGGCTCCTACTACATCCAGATTTGCGTAGAGAAAAACCCGCCCAAGCAACAAGATACCGACAGGGTGATCGGGGTGGACTTGGGCAGGACGGATATCGCCCATACGTCAGAGGGGGACAATTGGAATGGACAGCAGTTGAACCGAGTCCGCGACCACTACTCCAAGCTGAGGGCGGCACTCCAACGTAAAGCCAGTAAGGGCACCCGCAGTTCGCGGCGCAGATGCAGAGAACTGTTGCAACGGCTGTCTGGCAAGGAGAGGCGCTTTCAGGCGTGGGTCAATCATCGCATCTCCAAAGCTATTGTCTCTAGGGCAAAGGCGACAAATAGCGCTCTTGCTCTGGAAGACTTGACAGGGATTCGGGAAAGGGTCAATCAACAGCCACGCAGCAAGACAGAGCGTAGGCGGGCAAATAGTTGGGCGTTTTATCAACTCCGTCAATTTTTGGAGTACAAGGCTCTGCGTGCGGGGGTTGCTCTGATTCTTGTTCCGCCTGCCTACACGTCGCAGACCTGCCACCGGTGTTTGCACATTCATCCCGATCCTGCGCAATCCTACCGCAGTGGCAAGTCGTTCAAGTGTGGGCACTGTGGATGGGAAGGGGATGCAGATTTGAATGGTGCGAATGTGATTGCGCTTTTGGGGGCTGCTGTAAACCAGCCTAGAGGTTCGGGCCTGTTTTGTTCTCTGGTAGGGCAGAGCAGGCTCAGGGCTACTGAAAGCCCGCTCCGTACCGCTTAGCGGTCGGAGTCGGGTAGTTTACCCAAATTCCTGTTCGATGATCCGCCATCGGGCAGTGATCACACCTGGCTCTAGGCTGAGGCGGCTGACGACAAGTTCTAGGGCCTGGTCGTCGCGGGTCTGGGTGACCAGCTCTGCTTCGACTTTGACCAGATCGGGCTTGTCCTCCAGGTCTTCGCTGTAGAGGGCACGCAGTTTGAGATGGGTGGGAGCTATGCCTTGCAAGAGCAAGGCGCGGATGTGGGCCTCTGCTTGGCTTTTGCAGATGAACGAACACTCATAGACCAGTTCCAGTTCTGTGCCTTTCAAAGGCTGCTGGTTGATGCGGTAGCCCAGTGGACGCAGCACAACGTTGGAGATCAACACAGCTGCGGCCCCAATGGCAGCTTGGGGAATGTACCCCGATCCGGCAAAGGCTCCCACCGCGGCTGCACACCAGATGGTGGCGGCGGTGTTCAGGCCACGGACGCTGGCTCCTTCCTTAAGAATCACGCCACCGGCCAAAAAGCCAATCCCCGATACCACTTGGGCCGCAATACGGGTCGGGCTGCTTTCATCAGGGGTGAGAACCGAGAGCATGACAAACAAAGCTGCACCCGTGGCCACCAGGGTATTGGTGCGCAAGCCGGCCATGCGCTGCCGCCACTGTCGCTCCAGCCCGATCACGGATCCCAAGATAAAGGCAACCGCTAGGCGCAAGGTGAAGTCAATCCAGGTCATGCTCCGGTTCTCGTGAAAGGATAAAGTTTAGCCATCCTCATCTGGGATCCCAAGGGCAGTGGCTTCCTGTTGCAAGGTTTGCCAGAGGGCTTCCAGTTGAGCAAAGGCGGATTCTGGGGCCAGCTTACCACCTGTTTCTAAAGCACAGGTTATGCCCACCCGATAGGCATACTGCTGCAGCCGTGACCGAAATTGAGCAGCAGCCAAGGGAGATAGAACTTTCAAGGTCATGGCACACCTCCTAAATGTTTGCTGTAACCCTTCGTTGGTCAAAGGACACCTCGTAAAAGTGCTCTGCGCCGCCGTCGCGATGGCCTTGTGGCGAGACTCTGAAAGGCTGATTTCTCAAGAAGGGCTGGATTATTCGTTCCTGGAACGCGCTTTGCCGGTGAGGTGCCCCCTGGATCCAGCGCCGGCGCAGCCCTAGAACTCCACTTCAACCCCGACTAGCCAAGCCACCAGGGTGAAATACACCCAGAGGCCGGTGAAGTCTTTAATGGTGGTGATAAAAGGATCCGCTCCCGGAGCGTGGTCAAAGCCCAGCTTTAACATCACCCAGGGCAAAATGGCGCCCAAGATAGCCCCCAAAGTGAGGACAATGGCCAGAGCCAAGCCCACCGCTAGACCCAATTGTGGGATCCCATTCGGTGCCCCCTGCCAGAAGTAGGCAATCACCCCAGCCGCAACTCCTAGGATCCCGCCAATAATGGCGCCGATGCTGGCTTCCCGCAGCAAATAGGGGAGAAACTGCCGCACGTTGATGTGGCCCCAAGCCAAGCCACGGGCAAAGATGGTCGTAGATTGGGTGCCGACATTACCGCCCATATCCATGACCAAGGGGATGAAAATAGCCGCTGCCGTCACCGCCTCCAACACTTCCTCAAAGGTTTGGATCACTCCCCCCACCACCATGCCGCCAATCAAGGTGATGATTAAAAACGTGATGCGCAGGCGGACGGCATACCAACGGGAGCCTTTAACCAGGCGCTCGCTCCAAACCTTGTCTCGGCTGAGCAAGTTGCCCACCCCTGCTTGGGCCAGAGCGGCGTCGGTGGCTTCTTCTTCCACCAAGTTGATGACATCTTCAAAGGTGATATCTCCCACCAAGCGCCCTTCCGTATCCACCACCGGAATAGCCGGCAAGCCCGAATCCTTGAGCAAACGAGCTGCCTGGAGATCCCGGTCGGTAACCCGAGCAAAAGTATCCGATCCCTCAATCAGCTCCCGAATGGGCAAATCCGGATCTGCTTTCACGAGGCGCACGGTGCGAACCAAACCTTTGTAGAACCGCTGATCGTCCACCACAAAAATCACATCCAGCTCATCGTCTCCCAGTTGAGAGTCCCGCACGCTGGCCAGAGCAGCCCCGACGGTGATGGTATCCCGTACCGACAAGTAGCGCAGGTTCATCAGCCGACCGGCACTGCGCTCTGGATAACCCAGCAAGATATTCACTGCTTCCCGAGCTTCTGGGCTGAGGTTGGCAATGAGGCGCTTGGTTACTTTGGCCGGCAACTCCTCAAACAGACGTACCCGCTCATCAGGTGGCAGAGCTTCTATGAGCTGGATCACTTCTGGGCTTTCCATGCTGCGAATGAGATCGGCCTGCTCTTCGGGCCGCAGATACTCAAACACTGCAATGGCTTTGTCTTTTTCCAGCAAGCGGAAAGCCAAAGCCCGCTGCCGAGGTGAAATCTCCATCAACTGCTGCACCAGCTCGGCAATGGGAGCGCGGTTGGCCTCTCGCTTGGCGGCTTCCAAGGAAGCAGGGGTTAGGAGATCGCGAAGAACGTTGTGCCGCATGATAAACCTCCGAACGTTGGGGTCAGCCGGGATGAAGAGAACCAGGAGGTCAACAGCCAACCGGTGCTCCGAGGCTCACAGGGAAGCCCTGAAACCCTTGGATGGCCGCGCAGCAAGCCGTAGGTCTAGCGCCAGGCCTCCAAGCCCAGCTTGGATCGCAAGCGCCCAAGCCGATAAAAGGGACTCCAAGGGATCCCCAGGCCTGCGGAAACCCCAAAACCCACAACGGGAAAGTCAATGGGAATCCCCTCGGAATTACTCCTGATCTCCCCTTTTCTGAACAGGGCTGCACAAACCCATTGCTCAGGTAAGGCTCTGCTCAGCTCATCTGTTCGTCGCCGACTGAGAGAGCCACCCAAGTCAAAAGCTAGCCGGGAAAACTCTCCCACCCCTTCGCGTTGGCGAAACGGGATCCTCTCAAGCGACGACAGAAGCTGTCAGCGGGGAAAAGGAGGACACCAGTAAGAGCCCAATCTTCAAGAACGTGCTCCTCGAAGACCATCCACTGGTGGCTGGCGCTACAACTACCGGAAGCGTCCATGCTGCTGAACGTTTTCCTCCAAAAAGGTTAACCGAAACAACCCGGACAGCCAGAAGAGGATCTCTTCAGCTCCCTTTAGGCTAGTTGCAGGAGTGGGATCCCGTCAACCCCTTTTCTCCAGCTCATCCGGTGAACAATCGGCGGAGCAGCTTGAGGGTAAGATCGGAGTGATCAGCAATAGCCCCCTTGTGGTTCCTCTCGTCTCGACATTGCCCTCAGCCTGACTCAGCAGAGTCTACATCTCGGTGGCTTGCGACCTTGAGCAACCCACGCCCTTCGCCACCTCTGTTTTGTTAGTGGTTTTTGTTAGTGGTTTGTTGGTGGCCTTGCTTCAATGAGCTGCGCTTCCCATCTCCTACAGGTGCCGATGTCCTTGAGCTTATGGCCTCCCTTCCCCTCATTGCCGTGATCTTGGGCACACGGCCCGAAGCCATTAAGCTGGCCCCGGTGATTCAAGCCCTGCGTGCCAGTCCCCATCTGCGCACCGAGCTGATCTTGACCGGACAACACCGGGAAATGGTGGATCAGGTGATGCGGCTATTCGGTCTGCAAGCGGATCGGGATCTGGCGATCATGCGCCCCCGCCAAAGCTTGACAGACATTACCGAAGCCACCTTGCGGGGCCTGGAACTCTACTTTCAAGAGCAACATCCTCAACTGGTTTTGGTGCAGGGAGATACCACCACCGCCTTCGCTGCCGCCTTGGCAGCTTTTTACCACCGGATCCCGGTTGGGCATGTGGAAGCCGGACTGCGCACCGATGATCTCTACAATCCTTTCCCCGAAGAGGTCAATCGCCGCCTGATCTCCCAGTTGGCCAGCCTGCACTTTGCCCCTACCCCCCAAGCCGTTGACAACCTGAAGCGAAGCCACGTGGTGGGATCCATCCATTGCACCGGCAACACTGTCATCGACGCCCTACTGCAAGTGGCCTCCCAAGGGATCCCCTGCCCCATTCCCGGGCTGGACTGGCAGCGCTACCGTGTCCTGTTGGTTACCGTGCACCGGCGGGAAAATTGGGGGGATCCCCTAACCGCCATCGGCAAGGCTCTGCTGCAGATCTTGGCCGAGTTTCCCGATACCGCCCTTCTTTTGCCCCTCCATCCCAACCCCTTGGTGCGGGATCCCCTGCAAGCCCTGTTGGGATCCCATGAGCGGGCCTTTCTCACTGAGCCTCTGGACTATCCCCTCTGGGTGAGCGCCATGCAGCGCTGTACCCTCATCCTCAGCGACTCCGGCGGCATTCAAGAAGAGGCCCCTGCCCTGGGCAAACCGGTGCTGGTGCTGCGGCAGACCACCGAACGTCCTGAAGCGATTGCTGCCGGCACCGCCCGCCTGGTAGGCACCCACCCCGAAAAGATCCTGAAGGCAGCCCGAGAATTGCTCACAGACCCACAAGCCTATGCCCGCATGGCCCAAGCCCAAAACCCCTTTGGCGATGGCACCGCCGCCCGGCAGATTTGCCACATCATCGAGCGGTGGTTTAATCCGCAAAGCCGCTCTGAAAGACTACGCAACACTGGTCGCTTTAGCGGGACGGAGTCCCTACGAAGCTGAACTTTGCCCAGCATGGAGAGGAGAGAGCAAAGAGAAGAGATTTCTTCCTCTCACTCCTCCCTTCTCACTCCTCGCCCCTCGGTACTCAAAAGGCTGGTTGTGAAGGACTGCACGGCCAAGTTCAGTCAGTTCGAGACCCAGTACGTGCCCCCCGACCAGAGACTTGGAGCTTTTGCCCTTCACATAGCCGATTGCTCCGCCCACCAAAAGCAGTGCCCCGTAGACCAGCAAGGTGATTTGTGCGGTCAGCATGATGGGGAAAACCTTGTCCTCTCCGGGCTTAATCCACAAGGATATCGCGAATCAAGGGCAGGCGAATGCTGATGTAGCGGTTGAGAATCGAAGCATCGACACTGCTGAGGGCCTGTTTTTTTTGACAAGCGCTCAGAAGCAGATTCACCAAGTCATCGTCACGCTTTGTGAGCCAATCTGGCCTGCCAATCTCGCTGACCAAAGACCAAAACTGGCGTACCATTTCAGGAGTCATGGCATCCATTTTGTGGAGATAGGGGCTGAACTGCAAAAGAATGGTCTAGGCCATCGATCTGATTCTAGAAAAAAGACGTCATCCACGAGGACAATATTTCGGCTCCGTCACAACTTAGGATAAGATGTCACGCTTTCCCACAAAGCTCAGCAAGCAGTGCCCCTTCCGGCTTTGTGAGGATCTTAGGAGGGTAAACCGGCAACTCCTGACGTGTATCAACATTCATTAGGCGTTAAAAAACGATGATTCCTGTCAAAATCTCGACATCAGCACCAGAAGATCCGCAAGCCCCCTTATCCAAGCTTCCAGATAGGGAGCAGATGCTAGCGCAAGGTGTACTGTAACCCATAGGCTCCTTCCTCTCCCGGCTTATGGGTGTTGGCCCGCAGGGTGTAGGTGCCGGTGCGGGGCAGAAAGGCAATCATGAGAGCATCGGTTCCACCACCTTGGTCATCATCCCAAGCCATGACTTCTCCACTCGGATCCAGCAGTTGCAAAAAGGCATCGAAATCGGAGCTGGTCATGGAAGCGATCAGGATCTGGCCGGCGCGGGCGGCAATGGGATATTCGTCCATCCAACTGCCATCCTCGGGATGCTGAAGGGATCCCTCCTGCAGACGGCCCGATAGGCTTTGCTGCCAATCTACCTGGGTGAGGACATAGGTGAGCCGGTAGTTGCCGGTGGATTCCGGCTCAAAGCTGGTGGCCCGCAAGGTGTAGGTGCCTCCCTCCGGCAGACGCACCGCCAACAGGGCATTCACATCTGGGCCAGAGTCATCGTTAAAGCCGATCACCCGCCCTTGGCCGTCCACCAGCTCCAGGTAAGCATCAAAATCTTCGCTCTCTAGGGCCGCAATCAAAATCTGTCCCGGCTCAGCGGTGATGGGGATCCCATCCCAAAAGCTGCCGTACTGGCGACTGACTTCATCTCCCGCCTCCAGCGCTCCCGTCACGGTTTGGCTGCCTCTCCACAGAGCAGAACGGGTCAGCGCAGATCCCACCGGCAAGCCGCTCTCTCCCACCCGATCCAACAGCCGACAGCCGCCAGCCAACCCCAATGCCACCAGAGCCAGAGCCAAACGGGATCCCCAACGGCGAGGAGATGCGCAAGAACGATACCAGCTCAACATCGGAAGGGATCCCTTTCTAAAGAATGGCAACTGTAGACTGATCCTACCCCCTGATTGATTGAGCGAAAAGTTGGTCAGAGACGACAACTTCTGCCAACTTCGTGCTGAGTTTTGAGGTTGTTGGCTTGCCCCTTCCTTGCTGTTTCAGCCGAGAGCATACTGGTCTACAGGGCCTCCCAAGCTTGCAAGACGGCTTCTAGAGCCAGCCGCCCATGGTAGAGATGGGTTCCCCCCTGCAAGTAGACGGTGTAGGGATCCCGCATCGGCCCATCGGCAGACAGCTCGGCGCTGCTCCCGGCAATAAAGGTGCCTGCTGCCATCACCACCGGGTCTGCATAACCGGGCATCACCTCCGGAACTGGGGTGAGGTAGGAATCCACAGGAGAACTGTTTTGAATGGCGTGGCAAAAGGCCTGCAGCTTTTGCGGGGATCCCAATTGAATGGCCTGGATGATATCGGTGCGAGGAGCTTGAGGCAGAGGCGAGACCGGGTAGCCCAGATCAGAAAACACCTGCGCCGCCAGATGGGCGATCTTCACCGCTTCGGCCACCATCTGCGGGGCCAAGAACAGACCTTGAAACAGAAGGCGGTTGAGATCCAAAGTCGCCCCCCCTTCAGAACCAATGCCCGGAGCCGTCAGCCGACAGGCCGCTTGCTCCACCAGCTCTGCCCGCCCGGCCACATAGCCCCCGGCGGGAACAAGGGTGCCCCCCGGATTTTTGATCAGGGATCCGGCAATCAGATCTGCGCCCACATGGGTTGGCTCCTGGGTTTCCACGAACTCGCCGTAGCAGTTGTCTACAAAGACCACAACTTCGGGGTTTTGCGCTTTGACCATTTGGATCATCTCGGCAATCTGGGCAATGGAAAAGCTGGGCCGCCAATCATAGCCGCAGGAGCGCTGAATGTGAACCAACCGGGTTTGCGGTCTGAGGGCGGTTTTCAGGGCCTGCCAATCAACAGTTCCCTCCCGCAAATCCAACTGGCGGTAATCGATGCCGAACTCCCGCAGGGATCCCCGCCCGGAGCCCCGCAGGCCGATAACCTCCTCAAGGGTGTCGTAGGGGGGGCCGGTAATGCTCAGCAGCTCATCCCCCGGACGCAGCACCCCAAACAAAGCACAGGCGATGGCATGGGTACCAGACACCATCTGCAGCCGCACCACCGCTGCCTCACAGCCCATGATCTGGGCAAACACCCGATCCAAAACCTGCCGCCCCTGGTCGTCGTGGCCATACCCCGACACCCCGGCAAAGTGATGGGATCCCACCCGCTGCTCGCGAAAGGCCCGCAACACCCGCGCCAGGTTCTCTCTGAGGGTCTTCTCCACCGCCTGAAACCGCTCCTGCAGAGCCTCCTCTGCTCTGTCCAAAAGCTCTGCCGCCTTCAACGGGATCCCTCTGCCCACACCGTCTGCCTCACCTTTCGCACACCAAGGCGATTCCGAGAGTAGCATTTTAGCCACCCCCAAAAGAGCTGGTCTTTTCCCCCCAGCTTCCCAATAAGACTGCGCCGGCAGAACGGAGTTCCAACTTCTTATGTAGCTCTCCGAATAGAAACCTTACGGCATGGAACAGCGGACAACAGGCTTGCCAAAGCCAATACCAACAGCGACAATACCCCTCAAATTGAAAGCCCCATATTGATAAAAAGCTTAATTTATGTCAATATCCCTTCATTTTTCCTATCAAGCGCCATCCAATCGAGATTCTGCTAAGCTGTGGAGTAACACCAACATACGGTAAGCGGAGAACTGGAGCATTTGGATTGCCGAGTTATGGGCAGTCCGGCGTGGGTTTGGTTTCTCAAAAGCAGGTCAGAGTTAGAGACGTTGTTTAATCAACTTAAAATCCAGCTTGGAAAGCTTTTTAGTAGGCTGGATCTGTCTATGGGTTTGATGATAGATTTGTCTTTTGGGTTAACCCATTGACCTGGGAACTTGCAACTTAAGCTCGAAAGAACTTTTCCCAAAAGCACCCAATACGGCCAACTAGGAGTCTATGTCTTGCATAACAGGGATCCCGCTTATCCGCAAAACTCCCAAGATTTGGGAAAAATCAGGAATTCAAGATCTCCTTAAACATTAAGAGAGCCTAAATTTATTCTTAACCTCTGGCAGAGATCCCAGAGAGAGATGTTAACTTAGACTTAACCCAAGAGGTTAGTGCCACTCCCAAAGCCGATCTGCTCACCCTTGATGACAGGGCTTCGTTTTTGCAAATTAAAGGGCTGAGGTCGCCCGTGAGCTGGGGTCGCTTTCGAAAGCCAGAGGGATCCCAGGTGGGGGTGAGGCGCTATCTCAGGTATAAACCGACATGACTGGGAGAGTCCTCATGACTAAGCTTGTGATCCAAGGGAAAAACGTCGAGATTACCGAGGCCATCCGCAGCTACGTTCAAGAAAAAATTGAGCGCGCTGTCAGTCATTTTGCCCAGATCACCAGTGAGGTTGATGTCAACCTATCGGTAGCCCGCAACCCCCGTATCAGTGCCAGCCAATCTGCCGAAGTGACCGTCTACGCCAATGGCACCGTGATCCGGGCGGAAGAAAGCAGCGAAAACCTCTATGCCAGCATCGACCGTGTGGCCGACAAGCTGGCCCGCAAGTTGCGCAAATACAAAGAACGGAACGGCATTCACCGCGTCCGCCACACCCCCAAAACCTCCGTGGCAGTGGCCCAGCAGCCCGCCACCGATCCGCTAAATACGGAACGGCAAGCGGAGTTACCGGCAGAGGTGGTGCGCACCAAGTACTTCGCCATGCCACCCATGACGGTTCAGGAAGCGTTGCACCAGTTGGAGCTAGTGGATCACGACTTCTACGTTTTCCGCAATATCGAAAATGGCGAGATCAACGTTATCTACGTCCGCAACCACGGTGGCTACGGCCTGATCCGCCCCCGCTAAAGCTTCGCGAAAATGCGTGGTGAATTTTCCCCCCGACTTGCTTCTCTAGGATCCAGCGGCGCTTTCTATCTGTTGCTACAACTTACCGATTCTGCTCTGCCGATTGGGGCCTATTCCCACTCCTGGGGCTTGGAAGCTGCCGTTCAAGCGGGGCAACTTCGGGATCGGGCCAGGGTGCAGCAATATCTGCTGGGGGTTTTACACATGGGCCTAGCCCCCACCGAGGGCAGAGCCTGTGCCTTGGCCCATCGTCTGTCCCGATTGGGAGCCGAGTCAGGAGTGGAGAAACTGCAGCAGCAACTGCAAGCAACCCGTTGGGCGGCAGAACCGCGCCAAGCCAGCTTGGATTTGGGCAAACGCCTAGCTCAACTGGCAGAACGCACCTGGGGAATCTCCGTCCCCAAAACAGAGGGAGAGCCACTGCATCATTCCTTGGTGTTCGGCTGGATCTGCGCTCAGGCGGGCATTGGGCTGGAAGATACCCTGCGTGCCTTCTTGTTCTCCTCCCTCACCGGGTTGGTCTCGGCGGCAGTGCGCTTGGTGCCTTTGGGGCATACCGAGGGGCAAAGCCTGCTGGCCCAATTGTATGAGCCGATCGAGGCAGTGGTGCATCAGGAGATTCTGCCGGTCATGAAGCGAGCCGAAAGGCCAAACCTCCCCCTCGGCTGGCCGCCCCTAAGCAGCTTCACCCCTCTACAAGAACGGGATTGTCAAGCCCACCAACACCTCTATTCCCGCCTTTTTCAATCGTAAACTACCCACACTCATGCTGATGCAAAGCGCTCCGCGCCGCTCAAGCGAAAGAGTGCGGGCTTTCAGTAGCCCTGAGCCTGTTATGCTCTCCCAGAGAACAAAACAAACCCGTTCGCGAAGCGAGCCGTAGGCTTAACCTCTGGGCTGGTTTACGGCAGCCCCCAAAAGCGCAATTACGTTTGCACCATTCCAGTCCGCATCCCC
>NZ_JBSSCV010000045.1:0-13447 GCF_054060065.1 Thermostichus sp. MS-CIW-37
CTGCCATTTGTTTTCATCTAAAAAAACCAACTTCATCCTCTTTCCTCTATAAATTATTCTCTCTATCCTAACATAAGATCAACACGACCTAGCCACTCGCCTCAAGGCTTTCTTACGGCGGTTTGACCCTTTCTGCTTGCGGGATAAAGACCGCTGCAGCCTCTCCAGCCGCTTTTGGGCGCGGCGGTAATACTGGGGCACTGGGACGGACTCCCCTGTATCGGTCACCAAAAAGGAGTCCAGCCCCATGTCGATCCCTATCGTGTTCTCTGATGTTGGCGAATCGGGGGTTAATTCAGGGACAGACGCATCTTGCAGGCTTAATGTCACATACCACCCATCAGCCTTACGGGTGATGGTGGCAGTCTTGATAGCAAACCCGTCAGGCAAAGGACGGTGTTGAATCAGTTTTACTGCTCCGATTTTGGGCAGATGAATGAACTTCCCCTGAAGGCAGTCCTGCTTCATCTGGGGAAAGGTGAAGGAATGATACCGGCCCGCCCCTTTGAATCTCGGCCTTCCTGCTCTCTTGCCGTTACGGTCGCCTTTCAGCCAGCGGTCGAATGCTTTATGCACTCGCTCTATGCAGTTTTGCAGGACTTGCGAATGGATTGCTTGGTATTCGGGGAACCTTGCTTTGGTATTCACCAAGTCCCGTTTTTGGGAGTAGAAATCAGGCCTGTCTCTCAGCTCAGGCAAATGACAGATTAAGGGGCAAGCGTTTATATCACAGCGGTTTTGCTCCCACCAGTTAAACCGCTCTGCCAACCGATAGTTGTACTGCTTGAGCAACAGCTCCAGCCATTGCTCCATCAGAACAACTTGACTGGGGGTAGGCCGCAGACGGTACTGATAGGCAGTCCTCATCTTAAGCATGCTCAGAAACCGCTACACTGATTATAGCGCCAGCAGAGATTAGCTAGCTCGCCGGGAAGCCCCGCACTCTCTGCAACAGCAGGAGGGTCGGGATGAAAGGCGGATATATTCTGTACTATAATCAACATGGTTGTACAAAACGGCGTTGCCGGAATCTGGTGCAACTACGCGGTTGGGCATCCCGTGTCTGCTCGCAGAGGGTTCTTGCAGTAGCTCCCCGATGAAGCGAGAAGCCCACGCTGTACCTGTAAGGTCAGTGATGGGAGTATGTCACCAGCCATGAAGCATGATTTCGTTTCCAGCGGCAGAGCTGTATCTGATTTGAAGGCACATTTGGTCTTAACCACCAAGTACCGTCGCAAGGTATTTACCGGCGAAATGCTGCAGCGATTACATGGATTCATGTATGACCTCTGCCGAAAGTGGGGCTGTAAACTTATTGAGTTCAACGGCGAGGCAGACCATGTTCATCTGCTGTTCCAGTACTATCCGCAGATAGATCTGTCCAAATTGGTAAACAACATCAAATCCGTCTCTAGTCGCAGGATGAGAAGCGAGTTTGCGGACTACATCAGCAAGATATACCGAAAAAATGTGCCATGGAACGAGTCTTATTTCATCGCTTCATGCGGTGGGGTAACAGTCTCGGTATTGCGCCAGTACATTGAAAACCAAGGTACTCCCGCCTCTCATCCCGACCCAAGCGCTCCGCGCCGCTAGCGCGTTCGCTTCAGCGGGCCGTAGGCCATACGTCCTGCGGACAGAGGGCGGGGCTTCTCGGCGATTTAGCTAAAAAAGTGTTAGGGACAGAGGGTTTTTGTTGATTGGGTTGCCGTTGGCGTTGTTAGGACGAAGTTCTTTGTAAGGTGCTTTGGGCTGAGGTTAACCACAATGTTGCGACTGTACGGGATCCCAACCTCCGGAAATTGCTACAAAGTGGAATTGCTCCTCAAGCAATTGGGGATCCCCTATGAGACGGTTGAAGTCAACTCCAGGGCCGGAGAAAACCGCCGCCCCGAGTACCTGGCCAAAAACCCCCTGGGCCAGATCCCGGCTTTGGAACTGGAAGATGGAACGGTCTTGGCCGAGTCCGCCGCGATCTTGGTCTACCTGGCAGAAGACACCCCCCTCTACGGCCAAAACAAGTTGGAACGGGCTGAGATTTTGAAGTGGTTGCTTTTTGAACAAACCTGCATTGCCCGCTACATCGCCACCACTCGCTTCTGGGTACGGGCCGGCCAAGCAGAGGCCCATGCTGACCTGATCGCCCAGAACTTGAAATCTGGAACAGAGGCCTTGGAGATCATGGAAGGCCACCTGCAGGGGAAAGCATTTTTTGTGGGCAACCGCTACACCATCGCCGATCTCGCCCTTTTCACCTACACCCATGTGGCGGAGCAGGGCGGGTTTGACCTCAAGCCCTTTCCTCAGATCCGAGCCTGGTGTCAGCGGGTGAAAGCCACCGACCGCTTCTTCCCCCTCCCCGGAGCCTAGAACGCCTTCCGCTAGTTGCTGGCTCCCTCCATGCCCTCTAGCAACTGGCCCAGATACCAAATCTCGACCTCGCTGGCCACATCTCCCTCAGCCAAGAAGGGCGTGCCATCTTGAAAGTTGAGCGGCCCCTTGAAGAGCTGAATGCTGCCATTCCCCAAGCCGGCGATGAACTCCTCCAACTTAGCCCTATCTTCTGGCTCCAGGGCTTCTCCCATGATGAACCCTGCCGAAGACGTGTCCGGGTTGTTGATATCCGACCAGTCGATGGGCGGACGCAAGAATTGGCTCTCGAAGGTGCCCGCACGAGCCGCCTCGATCAATTGCTTGTATCCTGGCCCCCAGTTGTAGTAGGAAACCCCCAGGCAAATTTCGGGCGCAAAGTTACAACCGCTGGCCAGGCCGTAGTGGGTGTAGCGCACTCGCTTTCCGGCCTCAGCAGCCCGTTTGCCTTGCACCGCCGCCTCCGGTGTATCCAACCCTGACATCACCACATCAAAGCCGCCGTTGTAAAAGTCATCGGCAACCTTGCTCGGATCCAAAGTGACCCCTGGAATGTTAAACCAAAAGCCAATCCAGGTCACTCGGAATTGCAACTCCTCGGGACGATCCCGGTAAGTTTCCCAGCAGTATTTGGCCCCCAAGTAAGCAGCAGCAGCGTAACGGCGGGTTTCGTCGTTGATCAGAGGCCCCAACAGGCCAATTTTGCCGGTTTCGGATCCCAGAGCCGCGGCACATCCGGCCACCATGCGCATCGCTTCCATCTGGGGCATGATGTTGGCCAAGTTGGGCAGATCGATGTAATTTTTCCCTTCCTTCCAGGCCATGTCCCCAGAAGCATGGATAACCGCAATCTCGGGATGCTTGCGGGCCGTTTCAATCGCGTCGTCTTTGTGGTCATCAGAAGTAAAGATGATAACCTTGGCCCCTCGGGCGATCATGTCATCCGCCACCTGGGAGGCGCGCACATTGGGCCGATCCGCTGGGTTCACCTTATCCAGGTAATCAAACTCGACACCGGGCAACTTGGCCTTGACGTATTCGCTGCCCTCCACATGCGCCTGGCTCCAGCCGCCATCCTGCATCGGCCCCACCAGCACCATGCCCACTTTGAAGGTCTCCTGCGCCGTTGTGGGGGTGGATCCCAGTAGAGCGGCGACTGCCAGGCCAATAGCCCAGCCTCTCGAGGGAGAAAAAGCGCGGGTAAGATTCCAGTTCACAGGCAGCTCCAACAGAACAGGGATCCAAAGCCGGAAGACTACATCCATCATCGGGATCCCGCTGCAGATCGCTGTATCTGAGAATACAAAAAGGCGCTTGGCAAACGACGTGGAAGCCAGCAGGGGCTCAGGGAGAAATTTATCGTTCCTTCAGTTCCCGCTGAATCTCCCGCTGGGTTTGCCGCTCTTTGATGGCTTGTCGCTTGTCGTGGAGCTTTTTGCCACGGGCTACGCCCAGATGGGCTTTGATCCAGCCGCGGTTGAGCACCAGCTTGAGGGGAACCACGGTCAGGCCCTTTTGTTCCACCAAGCCCCGTAGGCGGTCGATCTCGCGGCGGTGCAGCAGCAACTTGCGGCGGCGGGTAGGGTCGTGGTTAAACACTTTGCTGGCGGTGTCATGGGGGGAGATGTGCAGATTGTGCAGCCATGCTTCCCCATCCCGAAAGAGGGCAAAAGCGTCTTGCAGGTTGGCTTTGCCCGCTCGTATCGATTTCACCTCTGTGCCGGTCAGTTGGATCCCGGCCTCATAGGTCTCCAAGATGTCGTACTCGAAGCGGGCGCGACGGTTGTCAACCAGGGTTTTGACGTTGGGATCCACAGCCATAGGCTTTCAGTAGACCAGAGGGCCTAACGAGAGGTCAGGGATCTCTCCAATTTTCGCACCGCCCGCCCAACCAAGCGCTCGGATTTGCCGCGCCAGAGAAAGCGAATGGGGGTACCGGTAAAGTCCAGGTTTTGCCGGAAGTGCTTTTCCAGGAAGCGGCGGTAGTTATCCTTAAACAAATCGGGATCGTTGACAAACAGAACAAAGGTGGGGGGCCGATCCGCCACCTGGGTGCCGTAGTAAATTCTGCCCTGCTTGCCCTGGCGGTTGGTGGGGGGCGATTGCCAGGCAAGAGCATCCTGGAGCACTTCGTTGACCACAGCGGTGGGAACCCGTTTGCGGTGGGCGGCCACCACGGTATTTACCTGCTCAAAGATTTTGTGGGTGCGTTGCCCGGTGAGGGCGCTGACAAACAGGAGCGGCGCCCATTCGATAAAGTAAAGCCTGTCGCGAATTTCGCGGGTAAAGTCGTTGATAGTATAGGTGTCTTTGTTTTCTACCGCATCCCACTTGTTGACCACGATGACACAGGCGCGGCCCTCTTCTTCGATGCGCCCGGCCAGCCTCTGATCCTGTTCGGTAACCCCCTCCAAAGCATCGATCACCAGCAGCACTGCATCCGAGCGCTGGATGGCCTTGAAGGCCCGGTTGATGCTGAAGAACTCAATGCCGTACTGCACGCGGTTTTTTTTGCGGATGCCGGCGGTATCGATGAGGCGATAGGGCTGCCCTTCCCAGGTGACCACGGTGTCGATGGCATCGCGGGTGGTGCCGGAAATGGGGCTGACGATGGCCCGCTCGGATCCCACCAGGCGATTGAGCAGGCTGGATTTGCCCACGTTGGGCCGCCCCACAATCGAGACGGCGATGGGATCCGGCTCGCCTGCGGCTTCTGCGGTCACTTCGGGCAAGTGAGCCAGCACCGCCTCCAACAGCTCGGCTACCCCATTGCCATGAATGCCGGAACAGGGGATCGGATCCCCCAGCCCCAGCTCCCAAAAGGCTGCTGCCTGAGCCAGGCCCATCTGCCCCGACTCGCACTTGTTTACGGCCACCACCACCGGCAGGGGTTGTTTGCGCAGCCAATCGGCCACTTCTACATCGGCGGGTGTCAGTCCCTCTCGGCCATCCACCACGAAGATCACGGCTTGGGCCTCGGCCATGGCTGCCATCGCTTGCTGGCGAATGTGGGGCAGAAATTCGCTGTCGTCGCCAAAAACCAGGCCGCCGGTATCCACCACCCGCAAGCGGCGCCCGTTCCACTCCACCTCCTGGTACAGACGATCCCGGGTCACGCCGGGCTCATCGTGCACAATGGCCGAACGCACCCCCGCCATGCGGTTGACGAGGGTGGATTTGCCCACGTTGGGGCGGCCCACAATGGCCACAAGAGGTAGGGGCACTGTTGGCTCGTCGATAACTTGGGATATCTATCCTAGCTGTTCGGGATCCCGGATGCCCAAAGCCGCCAATCTCGATCATTGCTTTGGATGCAGGTCTGGCGGTAAGTTAGGTACCTATCCTCCCATCAGGCACCGGCTGTGCCCCTTCCCCATTCTTGCCATGAACCGCGCTCTCGTTCCCGCCCAGCGGCTGAACAAGCTGCCCGCCTATGTCTTCGCCCGCTTGGATGAGCTGAAGGCCCGCGCCCGCCAGCAGGGGTTGGATTTGATCGATCTGGGCATGGGCAACCCCGATGGTCCCACCCCACAGCCGGTGGTGGAGGCGGCGCAGGCGGCCATTGCGGATCCCGCCCACCACGGCTACCCGCCCTTTGAGGGCACGGCCAGCTTCCGCCAGGCGATCACGGATTGGTACTGGCGCCGCTACGGGGTGGAGCTGGATCCCAATGGAGAGGCGCTGCCTTTGCTGGGATCCAAAGAGGGGCTGACCCACCTGGCTCTGGCCTATGTGGATCCCGGAGATCTGGTGTTGGTGCCCAGCCCTGCCTATCCAGCCCATTTTCGCGGCCCCATGATTGCCGGCGGGCAGATCTACCCGATGATGCTGCGCCCGCAGAAGGGGTGGTTGATCGATCTGCAAGAAATACCGCCGGAAGTGGCCCAGCAAGCGCGGGTGCTCTACTTTAACTACCCCAATAACCCGACGGCGGCAGTTGCGCCCCGCTCTTTTTTTGAGGAGGTGGTGGAGTTTGCCCGCCGCTACGATCTCATCCTGGTGCACGACCTGTGCTATGCCGAGCTGGCTTTTGACGGCTACCGGCCCACCAGCCTGCTGCAGATCCCAGGCGCCAAGGACTTGGCAGTGGAGTTCCACACCCTCTCCAAAACCTACAACATGGCCGGCTGGCGGGTGGGATTTGTGGTGGGCAATCGCCAGATCATCCAGAGCTTGCGCACCCTGAAAACCAATCTCGACTACGGCATTTTTGCCGCCATCCAAAAGGCCGCCGAAACTGCCCTGCGCCTGCCGGATAGCTACCTGGAGCAGGTACAAGAGCGCTACCGCCGCCGGCGCGACTATCTGATCGGCCGCCTAGCGGAGTTGGGCTGGCGGATCGAGCCGCCACGGGCGACGATGTATCTCTGGATCCCTACCCCCCGCGCTGCCGACGGCACCCCTGAGGGATCGACGGAGTTTGCCCTGCGGGTGCTGGAATCTACAGGCGTGGTCGTAACCCCCGGCAGCGCTTTTGGAGAGGGAGGAGAGGGCTACGTGCGGATTAGCCTAATTGCCGATTGCGAGCGCATAGGTCAGGCTATCGATCGCTGGGCGGAAGCTGGGATCCGCTACTGCTGAGCCTCAGTCTTGCGGGAGTTGGTACTGCTCCACAATCCGCCGGGCAAAGGGGGGCACGTGCTGCTCCAACTTCTGGGGATAGTGGCGGCGCACATAGAGGTAGTTGCGGGTGAAGTGGGAATCGATGGAAAAACGGGCATATTCCAAACCGCGTGGCCCAAACCGCTCGATCACCGCCCCCATGATCTGGGCCAACCACATCGGTAGGGTCAGGGCTTGATCGTAGGCAGGGATCCCCTGCTGCACTGCCGCCCTCCGGGATCCCTGCGAGATCACCGGTTGGGTTTCCAGCTCCTCCCAGACTAAGTCCAACAGCTCTTGCCCCCGCTGATTGCGCACCAGCAGCCACTGCCAGCCCAAGGGGGATCCCATGTAGCCCACCACCAGATCTGCCAGAGCATTCACATAGTCAAAACAACTGAGGCAGGAGGGGGCAAACACGTCCTTGAGTTCTTTGGTCTTGAGGCCGAAGAAGGGCACCTTTTCCACCGAGCCATCTTCGTGTTTGAAGTGGATGTGGAAGTCTTGCATAAACTCGTAGTGCACCACCGTCTGTGGGGAGCGGCTGGTGGTTTCTAGAAACTTTTGCAGCCCGGCACGGCTGACATTGTCCACACAGGGCGTGCCCAACACGTACAGCTTCTCCAGGCCCAGTTTTTTTTCCACCGCCCGCAAAGCCTGAATTTGGCAGCCCACCCCGATCACCAATAGGCGCTTGAGGCCGCTTTGCTCCACTTGCTCCAGCACCGACAAATTGGGGGACAGGGTTGGTTTATTGACCCGCGCCGCCAAGACCGCTTCGGGGGTACGTGCCAAGATGGGCCGGGGCTGAAAACGATCCTGGGCATCCGCCTGCACGCACACCACCCCTTCCACCAAGCCGCTGGTGAGGGCCTTCATGCCAATGCTGCTGACGATGCCCGTCCACTGGGCACCAGGGATCGGATCCCGTTTGCGGGCCGTAAACATTGCCTCGTAGACACCGAAGTAATCGGTATCGGTGACGGCGAGGGATCCTGAGCGCAGCGATTCCCGGGATCGCCCGTGGGTCTGTTCTTCCAACTGGGTCAGTTGCTGGTTCAAGAAGGCACAGGCTTCTCTGACCTGGGCCACGTAGCGGGTATCGCAAAGGCCACACTGGCTGCACAGCTCTTTGGCCGGATAGTGGCCGGAACGGATGGGCCGGGCTGGACGCGGTGAACGGGATCCCATGATCTCTGCTTACTGGGTCTTTCGAGGCTTCCGATTTGATCTCTTCCTTGAAGATGCAGGCACCCTTTTCAGTTTGCGGCCAAAACGGCAGACGGTGGCAAAAAGCTTCAAGGGATCCCTGGCCAAGGAGGGCAAAATCCCAGAGCCTCTATGAATCGCTGTAGCGTTCTTCTGCCCAGGGTTCACCGCGCATGTGGTAGCCGTTGCGCTCCCAAAAGCCCGGCTGATCTTGGGGGAGAAACTCCAGGCCGCCGATCCACTTGGCACTTTTCCAGGCGTACAGGTGAGGGATCAAAGTGCGCACCGGCCCACCGTGATCTACCGGGAGCGGCTGGCCTTCCAGGGTGTGAACCAGGTAGTTTTCGGGGCGGATGAACTCCTCCAGAGTCAGGTTGGTGGTGTAGCCACCATAACAGTGTTGCATCACCGCCTTGGCCTCAGGAGCGATGGATACTGCCTGCAACACGTCCGGGATCCGCACCCCTGTCCAAGTCACATCCAACTTTGACCAGCGGGTAACACAATGAAAATCGGCGGTGAACGTATGTTGGGGCAAGGCCAGCAGATCCTCCCAGGTGAGCACTACTTCTTTTTCCACGGATCCCCAAATGCGCAGCCGCCATTCTTCTGGCCGGATCACCGGCGTATCGCCGTAGGTGAGCACCGGAAAGCCCCGCGCCAAATGCTGCCCAGGGGGTAGCCGACCCGACAAGGGATCCTCTCCTGCCAATTTTTGAAAAAACTTACCCACCATGGTTATTCTGCTCTGCAAGCGCTGCTACCACCCTATCTCCAATCGGGCTGAGGAGAGAGAGTTCCTGAGTCGCTAAGCAAGAGGACTCCGAAAAAGGAGAGGAATCATAGCGGTTTTTTGCCCAGACCACTTTCTATCGCCCAGCGGGCCAGTTCTGTGCGGTTGTGCAGGCCGGTTTTGCCCAGCATGTTGCTGACGTGGCTCTCAACGGTGCGCTGGCTCACCCCAAGAACTTCGGCAATCTCGCGGTTGGACAGGCCCCTGGCCACGTACTGGATCACCTTGGTTTCCGTTGGCGTAAGTTCAATTTCCCGATCCAGTTTTATGACCGGCTGAATGCCCACATTCTGCACTTGTAACAGGCGCTCGGTATGTCTGAGAGAAGACTCCACCTGCGCCACCAATTCTTCCGGCTCAAAGGGCTTGACCATGTAAACATCTGCCCCTGTGGTCAGGCCGCGCACCCGATCCGCCGTCTGCCCACGCGCCGACAGAAAAATCACGGGGATCCAGTCTGTAGCACTGTTGGAGCGAATGGTTTCCACAAAGGTGTAGCCATCCATCTCTGGCATCATCACATCGCAGATGATCAGGTCTGGAGTGAACTGGCGCATTGCTTCCAACCCCTCCAGACCGTTGCTCGCCGCCACCACCTCATAGCCGCGAAACTCCAGGTAATCCTTAGCCAGAAGGATCAAGTTCGGATCGTCATCGATGAGCAACAGTCGCTTTGGATTGTCCACGGCTAACCTTGCGAGTGCTAAAAAGCACTAAGAAACTTCGGGGGAGAGCTTTCTGTTTCGATGACCTTCACGGAAGGGAAACAACCCCTGAATGCTACCTTCTTGGTTGCTAGATCAGTCAGCGATCCATGATAACTGTGCCCTACCCCTAGCATCTAGGATATCACACATGGAAGTGAAAATACATGTCCGGGAAACACTGGCAACAGTATCTCTACGCAATTTAGGAGCCCTAGTTGGTAACCTCATCCCACGAACTTGGCAGAACTTGCCTGTGCCTTGGAATCGCAGTGTCCAATACATGGCCGTAATCTACCTTGTATCTCGTATGTCTATATGTCATAAACCTATATACCTAAGTACCCATGTGTCGAATGTCTGTTAACCGTTCAAGTGGCCGTATGCCTTCTGGCGCGGGTCTCCACATAGGCAGGCGGGCAGAGCTGGTGGAGAATAGAAGAGAGCCTGCGATCTAACAACAGCCGACATAAGGAGAACGGGTGGAAAAGGGCACACTGGTGGAGTTTCGTTACAATAACGACCGTGTGTTGGCAGTGGTTCAGGGCACTGAGGGTAAGAAGAACCTACTGCTGGGGGTGCCCTCTGGGCAGGTTCACAGTGTTCACCCTCGCCAGATTACCTTTGCTTTGAACGGGGGATCCAGCTTCACGGCTTCCGACATTCCCGGCTTTTGGCAGGCGGTGCAGGCAAAGTTGGATCCCGAAAGTTTGGCGTTGGCCTGGGAACTGGTGCAGGAGGAGCGTCAGCCCCTGAGCTTGGCGGAGATGGCTCGGCTGTTGTTTTCTGATGATTCCCCGGTCTCCACCTATGCCGCCTACCGCCTCTTGAGCGAGGATCGCACCTACTTCAAGCAAAAGGGGGAGAGCTACGAACCCCGCACTCCGGCTCAGGTGAAGGAGATCCTCCATCAAATGGCCGTCGCCCAACAACGGCAGCAGGAACAAGCAGAGTTTGAGGCCCACCTGCGGGAGGCTCTGGCTCATCCCGGCCAAGGGTATCCCTGGACTCCTGCCGAGCGGGCCCGCCTGGAGGTGCTGGAACGCCTGGCCTTACAGGGAGCGGCGGCAGCCATTCGCAGCCACGAGGATCTCTCTTCCAATCTCAACCCGTCGGATCGGGAACGGGCCTCGCAACTGCTGGAGCTGATGGGGTTTCCTGACACTCCGCAGGGGGCCTTTGAGGCTTTGGTGGCTCTGGGGCTGTGGAGCCGCCACGAGAACCTGGCCCTGCGCCTCACCGGGATCCCAACCCAGTTCCCGAAGGCGGTGGAGCGATACACCCAAGCCCTGCTCAGCCAGCCTCCCTCTTTCTGGGATCCCCACCTGCGGCAGGATCTCACCCACCTCCACACCTACACCATCGATGATGCCAGCACCCGCGACATTGACGATGCCCTCAGCGTCGAGTTTTGGTCGGATGACGCGGTGAAGCTCTGGATCCACATCGCTGATCCCAGTTGTTGGGTGCAGTGGGGGGATCCCCTTGATTTGGAAGCCCGCAAGCGTGGCACCAGCGTCTATTTGCCGGAGCGGGTGATCCCGATGTTCCCGCCGGAGTTGTCCACCGGCCCGATGAGCTTGGTGCAGGGAGAGGTGCGGCCTGCCCTTAGCTTTGGCATTCTACTGGGATCCGACGGCCAGATCCGCGATTCCAAGATTTGCCTCAGCCAGATCAAAGTCACCTACCGCCTCACCTACGAAGATGCCGATGAAATGTTGGAGTTGGGGGCAGAGGCTCAACTGACAGCCATTGCCCGGGCAGCCCAGTGGCGTTATGCCTGGCGGATGGCTCAAGGGGCAATCCAAATTGGCTTGCCCGAGCAAGATATCAAGGTCATCGACGAGATCCCCCACCTCCGGGTAATCGAGGATACGCCGGCGCGGCAGATGGTGGCGGAAATGATGGTGCTCACCGGCGAGGTGGCGGCTCGCTTCGCCAGCCAAAATGGGATCCCGGTACCCTATCGTCTGCAGCCGGCTCCCGACTTACCTCCTCCCGAAGTGCTGGATAGGTATCCCCAGGGGCCAGTTCGGTCTTTTGCCATCATGCGCTGTCTATCGCGGGCGGAAGTAGCCACCCAGCCGGGGCGACATACAGGGCTGGGTCTCGATGCCTACTGTCAGGTTACCTCCCCGATTCGGCGCTACCTGGATTTGGTGGCCCATTACCAGATCAAGGCCTTTTTGCGCGGGGATCCCTTGCCGTTGACGGAGGCGGATGTGCAGCAGCTGCTGCTGGGGATTGAGCCGGGCACCGCTGAGGCCAACCAGGTGGAGCGGAAATCCAAGCGCTATTGGAGCATCGAATACCTGCGCCTGCGACCGGGGCAAATTTGGCGGGCCTTGGTCTTGGGCTACCTGCGCGAGCAGGAAAACTTGGTGTTGGCCATGCTGGATGAGATTGCCTTTCGGGTGCCGGTACACCTAGAACGCCAAACTCCTCTGGGGGCTTGGATCGAGTTGGAAGTTGTGCAGGCGGATCCCCGTGCGGATGTGATCGAGCTGCGCGAGGTGGGACGAGAGGCTGCCATGGGCGGATAGATATGCCTTGACCTGTCGCTCACCCAATCTGCGTGGATAGCTGATACAACAGAGGGGGGAAGTCTCAGAAGTCTGGATCGTGAATTTTCTTTAGGGGGGATCCCATGACTGCACGACCTTCCGGCCCACCTCCAATCGTTTACATTCTTTTGTTCGCGATACTGGGAGGCGGCGGCTGGTATGTCTATCGTTCCGGCCTGTTGGACTCATTCCTGAATAGAGAGAACACGCCTCCTATCCCCAGCCAGATTCCAGCTGCCCGGCCCCAAGCCCCAACAGCGCCCAACCCCCCTCAGGCCCAGGTACCCAACCCGCCTGCCAACGCCGTTAATCTGGATACTTCTCTGCCCAACCCAGCAGTGCTCCAGATGGATGGCAGCGTCACGATGATCCGGCTCGTCTTGGCCCTGAAGGGAGGCTACACCCAGCGCAACCCCGGCATTCCCCTCACCTATGGGATCCCGGATGGCAAGCCCAATGGATCCAATGCCGGCCTGAAGGCCCTGATGGAAGGTCGCATCCAGATGGCCGCTAGCTCCCGCCCCCTCAATGCCAGCGAAGTGCAGGCGGGTCTACAGGCGATCCCGGTGGCCAAAGATGCCCTGGCGGTGGCGGTGGGGGTGAACAACCCCTACAAAGGAGGACTGACGCTGCAGCAATTGGCCGATATCTTCCAGGGTCGGATCACCAATTGGAGCCAGGTGGGCGGCCCGGATCGGCGGATTCGGGTCCTCAATCGCGCCCCCCAGAGCGGCACCTACAGCGTTTTCCAAGAGCTGGTGTTATTGGGGTCGCCCTTTGCCCCGGATGGGCCGAACTTCATCACTGCCAAAGAAGATGCTACCACCCCTCTCCTGCGGGCTTTGGGAGAAGATGGCATCACCTACAGCACTGTCGATCAGGTGCAAAACCAGCAAACGGTGCGGATTGTGCCCATCGACGGCCAGATGCCCACCCGTGAGGCCATCCAGAGGGGCAGCTACCCCTTGGCGCGGAATGTGTTTTTGGTGGCACCTCAGAGGACTAGCCCTGTGGTGGCCGATTTCATCAACTACGCGCTCTCGGATCAAGGCCAGCAAATCATTGGCCGCACTGAGTTCATCCCCCTCCGATAGCAACCCAAAAATAGCATGTAAACTACCCGACCCTGACTGCTTCGCAGTACAGGGCGGGCTTAAGGCCTCCGGCCCGCTGGCGCGAACGGTAGCCCTGCAGTTGGCAAGCCA
>NZ_JBSSCV010000046.1:0-13137 GCF_054060065.1 Thermostichus sp. MS-CIW-37
CATCCACCCTGAGCAGGGCAAGTCCTACCGAAGCGGCAAGTCGTTCAAGTGTGGACATTGTGGCTGGGAAGGGGATGCTGACTATAACGCTGCTCGGGTGATCTCTCTTCTTGGGGCGACTGTAAACTCGCCCGAAATTCCGAAACTTAGCTGCCCTCTGGGGCCGCTAGGGATTGGGATAAAGCCCGCACCCTGCGCATAGCGCGGGTGCCGGGTAGTTTACTTCCCAAACTAGGCGTCTATCTTCGCGCTCCAACTCAACTTCTTTGATCACAGCATTGGGCACGGCAGATCGAGCGATCCGAATGGCTTCCTCAATGGGGATACCCAGAGCAAAAGATTGGGCAAAAGCAGCCCTCCGGCTCCCACCCGTCGACAGCATCGGGCTAGCGGGGGGCAAAATGCCAAGCAAAAGTAAGGCAGCAATCGAAAGTTTTGCAGGCTTTATTTACAGCTGCTTGAGCAACCACCTCCTTACCCTACCACCCTGAGACTCAAGAAGCCTTGCCACAAGGAGCATTGCTGCCTTCGCAAGGAGTTCATCCCCCTTGCGTCATAGGGTGTAGTTGCTCGGCCCCTCTTCGGCTATGGATTGTTTGCTCCTCCAATCCAGCCCTCTCAGAAATGGACTGGCTAAACAACGCTGCTGCGGGGGAGGAATACCTCTACGCCTATCCCGCGTGCTGCTACTACAGGCAGGGAAGTCATGCCGACGTTGGAGCTCCCGGCACTGCACGAATCGGTGATAATATTCCTACCTCTCATTCCTACTGCGGTGAGTGCCGACCATGCCAGATTTTCTGCCCTACGCCTACTTTCAGGGCCAGATTGTCCCTTTTGCCGAGGCGAAGATCTCCATTGCCACCCATGCTCTGCACTACGGGACAGCGGCGTTCGGCGGCCTACGCGGGATCCCAGACCCGCAAAACCCGGATCAAGTTCTGGTGTTCCGTCTGGATCGCCATTGCCGACGACTGAGTCAAAGCGCCCGCCTGCTCTGTTTTGATCTCCCTGCTGAACGGATTGAGCAGGTGATTGTGGAGCTGATCCAGAAAAATCGGCCCTCCACTTCTTTCTACATCCGCCCCTTGGTGTACACCTCCGATTTGGGCATTTCACCGCGGCTGCACAACATCGAGAAAAACTTTTTCGTGTACGGCTTGGAACTGGGGGACTACCTCTCGCCAGAGGGAGTCAGTTGCCGCATCAGCTCTTGGGCCCGGCAAGAGGATCGCAGCCTACCATTGCGGGGCAAGATCACCGGCGCCTACATCACTTCCTCTCTGGCCAAAACCGAGGCGGCGCAGGCTGGCTATGACGAGGCCATTTTGATGAACTCCCAGGGCAAAGTGAGCGAAGCCTCGGGCATGAACATCTTCATCGTGCGCAATGGCGTGCTGATTACCCCCGGCTTTGACCAAGATATCTTGGAAGGGATCACCCGCGACAGCGTCCTCACTCTGGCCCGCGACCTGGGGATCCCTACCCAAGAACGGCCCGTTGACAAATCGGAGCTATTGATTGCTGACGAGGCCTTTTTAACCGGCACTGCTGCCAAGATCACCCCCATTCGCCAGATCGAGCAGTACGTCCTGCCCCCCTCCCGCCCCATCACCGAGCAGTTGCGGCAGAAGCTGACGGCAATTACCGAAAATCGGGATCCGGCCTATGCCCATTGGGTGAAGGTGATCCCTCTGAAAGAAAGCTAGTCCCTAGTCGAGGGGAGAAGCGTCATTATTAAACTGAGCACTCTAGATGGGTAGAGGGGGATCCCTTGCACGAAATTTCCATTACCTGGGCCGACTACCACCGCAAAATCGAGGAGTTGGCCGTCAAAGTCTACGAAAGCGGGTGGGAATTTAACCAAATCGTCTGTATTGCCAAGGGGGGGCTGCGCATCGGCGATACCTTGGCCCGTCTTTTCGACCTGCCCCTGGCTATTCTCTCAGCCTCTTCTTACTCCGGCCCCGGTAACCGCCAGCGGGGGCAACTGACCTTCTCGCGGGATCTAGCCATGACCACCGCCAACCTGGGCAGCCACGTGCTGTTGGTGGACGATTTGGCAGACTCTGGCATGACCCTAAAGCGCTCTGTCCACTGGCTCAAGCACCACTACGGCTTCTACATCGAGGAGATCCGCACCGGCGTACTGTGGTACAAGGCCGCCTCCGTCTATCAACCCGACTACTATGTGGACTATTTGCCGGATAACCCTTGGATCCACCAGCCCTTTGAGCCCTACGAGCAGATGACGCCTCAGCAGCTGATGCAGTTGCTACGCTCTTCCGGTTAACTTTTCTTTATCACCTCAGGGCTCTAACCAGTAGGAAACTCGAAGCGGGGCAGCTTATCCAGGGCAGGCTGGATCCCTGCGGGGATTCGCTCGTGAGTAAGGGGGTAGTAGTAATCAACCCGAGCCAGTAGTCGCTTCCACTGCTCAGAGTTAAGAGTTTTAACCAAAGAAATAGACGGCTCAACACTTAACTCGTGTCCCAAATCCATAAGCTCGATAGTAACGTTAGCTGCTGCGGCTTCCAGAACTGACTCCGCCATCCCGTAGTCTGGCTCTGCAGACACGATCAAAGCGTAATGCTGAGGATTGGAACTAAGCAGAATAGACTTTAGTAAAGGCTCCAAGCTTGCAGTAACTGATTCCCGAAGATTTGGATCCCAATCGGGAAAAAGAGCTAGATTAATCTGGCTTAGATAAATCCCTAAAGTAGTAAAACTCAGTTGCTCTGCGGAAGCAGGCGTCAAGCTTTGCTTCTGGTGTTCCAGCGAGGCATCGCTAAACTTTAAGCTCATTTCAATTTTCTCATCTTCAGTGGTCAATAGTACATGCCTTCCCTCTCTTTTACTATGGCTGGTTAGGTGTATGATAGAAATAGGAGTGTGAGGTAGGTAAGGCTCAACAAGTAGGTTTTGCCTTGGATCCCATTTTGGCAGTCCGTAGTGACAAGTCCAATTGCAATAGGCAGGTAGAAGTTCTGTTTCCTTAAGTAGCCCATCTAGATAGACCGCTACATTTAGAGCGAGTTGATCGGTTATGATAGAAGGTCTTCTAGCTAAAGCTTGAGAAAGCCGAAAGTCCCAAAGATCCCAGTGCTTGGCAGTATAGGACATTGCAAAAACACCAGCATTAAGGAGGGGGTACGTATGTAAGTCCTCGACACTCAGACTGGGAAAGTGGTATCTGTAAGCTTCACTAAGATCAATTAGGTAATCTTTTGGGCCATAGAGTAATCTATTCCCTCGGTCAATCTCCGGAACAATAGCTAGCCCTCGCTTTTTGCTTCGCTGGATGAGCAAGTCAATCCCGAACCAATCCTGAACCCAAGCATCTGCGTCAATCCAAATATAAACTTCATAGTCTGGAAAGTACCTACGTAGCCGGGGCCGAGCTAGTAATCCCCGCAGATAAGAAGGCACACTCTCAACTCCAGCAAAGTTATAGTTCCAATCCGGCTCAACAATGTAATTGACGTGTTTTGAAAGCCAGTCTACTTGCTCAGGGGTACAGCCCAAATCGAAGAAGCCTATCTCAACAGATTTACCCTGCTCCTTACCTCGGATGGAAAGAACAGTTCCCTGCACTAGATCGAAGAACTTGGAGTCGGCTGCGGTGATAATAACTACTGATTTCATACCAAAAGATAGTTAGGGAGATAGGAATTGCCTAGAACCAGACAACTTTTTTTATTTTAATTTAATTTACTTGGTCGCAATTATGTTTAGACTAACAGGTTTACCGAAAACAACCATTTCACTACAGTCATTAAATAAGCCGAACCGATCTACCTTGCGGATAATCCGAAAGCCTGCCTGAGTCAGCAACATGAACAGATATTCCCACGAGAGACCAACTTTGTGATAGTCATACTCATCTGTCTGTCCACCAAACATCATGCGCATAATACTAAATCGCTGCTCGGCGGAAGCTCCTTCCTCTATATAAAGGTGACAAAGAGTAGGTAAGTCAGGAACACTAATCATTAACTGGCCACCGAAATGTAAAACTCGATGCCACTCTTTGAGAACAACAGGCAATTCTCGCACATAGTCGAAGTGCTCCAGAACGTGGGAGGCGTAGATGGCTTCTACGGAGTTGTCTTCAAATTGACTGAGATCCATAGCGTTGCCAACGTAATCCACGTACTCTCTTGGTTGGATGTCTAGGATCTTCCAGTCTGGATGGGGATCTTTTCCCCCTATATGAAGGCGGATACGCTGACTGACCTGGAGTCTAGGTTCACCCCCGTCTAGAGGAGGAACCTGGTCGATAATCTGATGTTTATGAGCCAGATCAAAATAGGTTTTTTCAATAGCCATAGCCAAACGTTTTGGATCCCAGATGATCGACTTACTGTAGGACTCTCGAATAGTCTGTTTGGCCTTGGCCAGTCGCTCTGGATTGTTAGCCAGCTGGATTCCTCGCTCAATAAATTCTTCAACTGACCAGGTAATACAGTCATCAAGACCTATATTCCTAAGTAAGCTATAGCTCATTCGACCATAGTAATGGCGACCTACCAAGGTGAGAACTGGCACGCCCATGTAGAGGGCTTCCATAGTGTGGGTTGCGCCTGTGTAGGGAAAGGTATCGAGAACAAGATCCACCAAAGCTAGTTGGCCCCGGTGCTCTTCCACGCTGCTTGCTTGAGATAGAAAACGGACGCGATCCAAAACATCCAATTCCTTAGCTCTTTCCTGGTAACGCCTGATAACCGTGGCAATTTCCCCCGAGCCTTTGACGATCAAGATCCCCTTGGGAACAGCTTTCAGGATTTGCAGATGGGCATCAATACATTCGGGGGTACGCTTGTAAGCACTGGCCGCAGTTAGGAAAACAATATCTTGCGGGCCTATTCTCAGCTTGTTTTTGAAATTCACCTCATCTGCAGGAGTAATGTCCAGATACTCAACAGCACAGTAGCTAGGCAGGCGGATAATTTTTTCATGGTAATCGGCTTGGGCGTCTTCAGGAAGGATATAGGGATCGGCGAAAAAGTAATCAAATTCTGGCAAACCGACAGCATCTCCGCCAAGCCAACCAATTTGGATAGGAGCGGCCCGCAAAGCTGCTACGATGCTGGCATCGTGACTGGTAAGGGAGTCCATAAAAACCATGATATCGATGCGATCCTCACGCGCTTGAGCAGCTACTTGAGGCGGCTTGGTTTCTCCTGGAAAAAAGCGAAAATGGAGATTTTCGTGAGAGCGAAACTTTTGATACATATTGTCATGACTGGCCATATCTTCATTTTTCCACCCCTGGTAGTAGTAGTAGACAACGTCCAGAAGATCGCGAGATAGGTTCCTGAGAGTAGCCTCACTGAGAAAGCCAACCGAATGTCGCTGAAAGCAGTTACCCAGAAAGCCTACCCTCAGCTTTCGCTTAGTTCTGCCAGATCCGCAGTAGTCTTGCTGATTCTTCTGCCAATATTCCGACCAAAGAAAGTCTCGCTGAGAAGCCATTAAGCTTAGGCAATCGTTAAAGATTCTACCACCAATCTGCTGGTAATGACGAATCAGAGAGCGATCGTCAGTTAGATAACTCCAACAAAAGCAAACTCGAAACAGAATGGCTTTAGCAATCGTTAGACTCTCGAGTAGATTTTCATCGTTAATTCTTAGTGATCCTAAGTCGGCTTCCCTCGATAAAATTAAGTCTATAATTTTCTGGATAACAAGGTTTATCCGTTCTGGCTGGGCAGCATGGATCAACTTTTCCAGCGATTCTGATAGAAGGGATAGACGAAGAGTAAAGTTCTCTTGCACCTGTGAGCTCTCGGCCGCCGTGATGAGAGCTTCTCCTAAAATGGAATAGCCATCACTGGTAGAGTTCTGGAAGAAGGCGCGGGCTGCCCTCTGAAAAAAGTCACCGATTAAGTCCTCTATCGTCCACAAACCTTCATAGCGCTTCGCCTGCTCGGGATCCACCGCATTGGCTAGCTGGGCCAGCAAAGCAGCAAATCCAGATCTTTGTTCCTCCGGAAGAAAGACTTGTAAAGTTGTGGCCACCTCAAAAAACAAGCTCAGGTAGCCATCGTCCCATAGCCGCGCGAGCAATTCAGTAAGGAGTGGCTCCTGAGTAATATCGAGGCTCTTCTCGCCGCCTAGGCTCTCCAGTAGGGCTTGCCCATAAAAGCCAACTGCCAGCTCATCCTGAGCTTGCAGGGCCCGCATCAGCAAAACTTGGGTGTTGTCCCGCCGGCTTGGATCCAGCTCAAAGGCCATCTCCCGCAGCTTCAGACAAACCTGGAGACGCTGCTGTGGATCCTGCGTGGGGCTATTTTCTAGACGGCCTGCGAGGGATAGCAACAAATCCAAGACTTTCTCCTGGGACAGGATCCCTGCCCTCACCAGAGGCGTGTAGAGCTGGTAAGCAAGGCTCAGCTGGCCAGCAGCCAAGGCCTGCTCCAGCGCCGATAGGGTAATTGCCTCTGGCTCAGAGGGGAAGGCTGGCTCATTGGCCAATGAAGATGGGGAGAGATCAAAGAAACCCCACAGGAACTCCTGCCAATCCTTTGCGCCTTGCTCTCGGTAAAAAGCCACCAACCACTCCGCAAAGGTATCGGGAGACTGCTGAAACAGTTGCTTGGCTTCCAGGATCCGGGCTTGCAGCGTAGGGTTCATAGGTTGAAGGAAGAGTGCTAGTCTTAGTCTGCCATGCTGAGGCCGGCTCAGCTAAACCACTGACCTGTGTCAGGCTCATCTGGCAAAAATCCGCAATTGCGCCAGGGAGCAGGCTGTTATGAATCGCCCTTGAGCGGGGTAAGTTAGCACTAGCAGGTGAGCTGCACAGTTAACTCTCTAGTTTGCTAAAGGATCTGGTACTCATGAGCGCAAAGTCTCGTCAGTCTCTGTTGCGGGCCAAACTGGCTCAGCAAATTCTCTCCAAAGCCAAGGGCTTCACCCTGATTGAGCTGTTGGTGGTGATTGTAATTGTGGGTGTGCTGTCTGCAGTGGCAATCCCGCAGTTCTTAAACCAAGTGCGCCGCTCCCGCACTGCTGAAGCTCAAGCAGCTCTCACGGCAGTGGGTCGTGGTTCTGAAGTCTATCGCCTAGATGTTGGCGTGTACCCGAACACCTACACCAGAATTCAGTTCGGATGTCCTACCACTAGTGGGGCTGATTCCTGCGGCGCTAGGGGCGATAAGTTTATGAATGACCCGTGGAGCGCTCCCAACTACCAGACACCAGTGGCCACCGTTACTTCTTCTACTGCGCCTCAGGGGATGCGCTGGGACACCACTGCTGTCACGGGTGCAAGCCGCTACGTTAACGCTTCTGGTCAACCTATTCAGTGCACCATTGGGCTGGGATCACAGGAGACAGCTGTGGCTACTGCGGCTACCTTTGTTGGTAAGAGCTGCAACGTCTTTGACTAGTTTCTATCTCTACTTTATGTACTCCGTGGCTCCCTGTGGGGAGCTTTTTTATTTCAGTTGCTCCAGTCTCCCTCAAGAGTAGGCAAGGGCTCTAGGCTAAACCAGTGAACTAGAGCGAGGACAGTAACTGTGATGGGTAGGAGATGCGAGTAAGAATACCCTTTTCGATGAGGTTCTGGTTGGTTTCAGGACTGCTGTAAAGTATGAACTCTTGATAAAGAGCTGCCATGCAAGTTCTATCTCCTGAGCAATAAGCGTCCCGTGAGGCCAAGTGAAAGGGAACCCGAATAGGATTAGACTTTGAGCGCCACCAGTAGTCGGGAAAGTTTCCCAGTTGAGCATACTTTTTATAGTAGTTTTGAAAGCCGCAGTTTAAGTAGTGTAAAATAGAGGGGAATGATGTTACCAAGGTATGACATTCTGGAATATCAAAGCTATGTACGCTATTGGGTAAGAGAGTGGGATGGATCCGAGCTGCTGACTTTCCATTTTGATAAGCTAAAAAGTATTGACTCTTGCCGGAAACTCTCTGAAACTCAGTACAGAGTCCTGGCTCTAAGGCAGCAGGGTTTTTCTTAAATAGAGTGACATCGCGAAAATAGTCCTCGACTTCAAATACTTCAGGAGCTGCTTCGTGGTTTAGGAACGTAACCTGGAATATATCGTCGCTTACTTGATCAAACCAATCCAAAGCCATCATCTGGCCAGGATAAAAAAGCTCATCTCCATCAATATGAAGAATCCAGTCCATGCCCTGATCCAGGGCAAGTTGTATAGCCGTTTCTACGTTAAGGATCTGACGAGCCATGACCTCATAGCCAACATGAGGGCCATATTTTGGGTAGAGAACATTCCCCAATGCTTGTTGGACTTGCAAAGCTTCATCGTTGGGAATAGCCGTTACATCGGAAAACTGAAGTGCCACCTGAATAGCGGGATCCTCTGGATCGTCAAAGAAGATATAAATATGGGCAATTCCAAGGGCAAGGTGATAGCGAATGAACGACTCCAAGCACACGCCTGGATCCCGAACAGTGGTAATTATGCAAACTCTGGCCATGGTGGAGCTGCAAGCCTTTAGGTGAATTGCTTGGCTCCTAGCCAAGTATTGATAGTGAAGCGGCTATCGGCAAAGGCTTGGCTAGGGCTAAATACCGGCAGGATTTCATGTAGGCAACTGCTGGAGAAGAAGACGATGCTGTTATTTGTAGGGGTTACCTCATCGTATGCCCCGTGCAGGATTGGTGGATGAGGTTTTTGCCTTTGGGTATCGTAGATGCGCAGCTCACCTCCTCGATAAGGCTTTGGCTCTTTGTGGAAGTAATATACGCAGCTCACCTGGCGGAAGGCAGTTTGTGGGTAGGAGTTATCGGTGTGGGCGGTAAAGAAGCAGCCATCATGGCTGGCAATCATCTCCATCTCAAAGATTTGAATGTCAAAGTTCTCAATGCCTAGCTCAGCAAAAATCTGGGGAGCAACAGCCGCAATTTTTTCTCGCAGCAGGGATCCATGCTCCTGAAAGTAAGCGAAGTCCAGCCTCAGGGAGCGGCGAAATTTTAGTGACTCTGCCTCGGTGTTGCTCTTGCTGTAGCTCTTGGAAGGGATAAACTTGTCTTGGTGGGTAATGGCATGTTGGAGAATGGCTTGGTTGAGCTCTTGAGGCAGGAAGTTATCCAGCTTGATGTATTTACAGGGGTAAAACCGGTTGGGTTCTGAGGGATCCGGCTGGGTAAAAGTCAGGAATACCGGGTTAGCTGCCAGCAGTGATCCAGGGCCAATTGCTTGGATGTGAGCGAGATCCTGCTCGGTTAACCCTTTGTGCTGGGGATCCCAAGTGAGGAGATGGATCCCTTGGCCTAGATTGGGCAAAACCTTCTGCAGATGAAAACTGGGATCTATCCCCATCAAATCTAGGTTGGCTTGGGCTATGGCTCCGTAGCGGCAATGGTTGACCAAGTATAGGGCTGAGTCGGCCAAGTAATCCCGCAGTAGCAAAGACTGAAGCAGACAGGTACGGTAGTCCGTGAGTTCAGTCCAGAAACAAACGCCAATCTGGGTCTCTGGGAAACATTGACCGAGATCTGCCAAAAGGGCAGGAATGGGGCCTTCTAGGAGTAGAACCCGTTCTTCTAATCCCAACTGAGAAATTTGGGTTTGGATATCTTCTGTGCTGATTGACTTTTCGGATGAGCTCTGTAGGGGATTCCGTAGAATCACTGCTAACTTTTCAGGATAGCGAAGCATTGCCTGCAAAACAGCTGCGGACTCTTCCCAGCCAATCTGGCAGAAGATTTGCTGGCTAGGAAGGCAGGCTAAAGCCCAATCTAAGAGCTGGGTGAGACTCTGAGCTTGCTCCAGTTCTAGGAGAAGATCCTGAGCAAGGTCTTGGCAATCCATGGGGAGGGATCCCTGACGTCTGCTCTAGCTTAATGTACCCGGATCCACCCCCAGTTCTCACAACTTTTAGGCCAGGCGCTCAGCCCTTTGCTGCTCCAGTTCAGCCTTGGCAGGCATCAGTTCCCCAGCGGCAGTGGCCCACAGAATCCAGGTGGCCTCCTACCCTCCCACTTCGCTGGGTACAGCCTCAAAACCTCGCTCGGCATGGGTGGTGGAGATGAGCAAGTCCATCTGGCACGTGTGCCGCCAGCTTTCCATGGGTATGCCATTGTCGTAGGAGAGCTCGTCTTGGGTAGGGGCCATCCAGGCAGGTAAACTGGATTCGGCTCTTGCAGACAGGGATCCATGGGGTTGCTTATAACCTATGCTCGGCTTATCGTTTTCCAGGGCAACAGAGATCCCTTGTTGTTGTGTCCAATCCTAGTAGCCTGTAGGAGCTAGAAGAACCTGCCGCTCAACTTGGGGAGTCGAGAAATGCAAGACATCAAGGCCAATGCTCCGCGAATTCTCCTCAATTGGCCAACTCCGCCAGACTATATCCCGCCCCCGCAGCTTTCAGATCGGCAGGTCAGTCTTTGCCCCAAGAGGAAAGCCAAGGGCTTTGGACTAAACTTTGTCAATCTCTCTAAGGAATTGGTGGAGTGCCCAGAGGGAGACTATGACCTCTATGACTTTGTGCAGCAGTCTGAGCAAATTACAAATAAGGAGTTTGACCTAGTTGTTGTTTGGACTTCGAGCTTCGACTACAGCAATCCTCTTAATACCAAAAAGTTTGGCTGTCCAACTGTTTTACTGGCTGGAGACACCCACCACTGGGAGTTTCCCATCAACCATCTCTTGGCCTACTGGGCTACTGAAGGCTTTGATTACGTCGCTACTGCCTATAACTTCCAGCATTTGCACTGGTTTGCCGCAGCAGGCGCTGAGAATCTTGCCTGGTTGCCTCTTATCTCCATGCGCACTGTTACCCACGATTGGGTGGAAGATAGAGAAAATCAAGTGGTCTTTATCGGCCAACAGGGATCCCGCCATCCCAGGCGTTGCCGGCTGGTTCAAGCCATAAAGAATGCAGATTTGCCCATCCTCATCAAAACAGCCAACCGCCAAGAGGCAGCCAAATGGTTTGCCCATTCTCTGATTTCCTTTAACTGCAGCCAAAATGGGGATCTGAACTTAAGGAACTTGGAAGTGATTTCCGCGGGGGGCTTTCTGCTTACTGACCAGCTCTCCTTCGCCTCAGGATTGGACGAACTTTTGGCGCCCGGCACCTACTGCGACACCTACAACTCCGAAGCCCAACTCCTGGAGAAAATCCGCTACTACCTAGACCATCCCCAGGAGGCCATTCAAATTGCCCGCCGCGCTTATCACACTTTCGACCAACACTGGCATCCCCGCCACCGCATTCAGAACCTGCTGGACTGGGTGTTTGGGGGAGAGCTGCCGGAGCCCTTTCGTTACTCGCCCCGCTCTGATGTGCGCTACTTTGTCAGCACGGCCAGCTCTGCCTGGATAGACACACGACTAGGAATCTACGAGCCCATTCAAGAGCTGCATCGCGTGCAGGAGCGACTGAGGGTATTTGTTGGCCGAGGCTGTCCTGGGGTGATAGCCGCAGACTTGCTGGACCTGCCGCGGCTGGAGCTGTACGTGGAAGAGGGGTTTGGGGATCCGTGTGCCCTGCTGCAGCAGAAGGGAGTGCCGGAGCGAGTTCATGAGGTGAGGGGGGAGCCGAGCAGTTGGCCTAGCTTTGATGCGGTGGTGTGCACGGTGGGAGACTTGCAGCGGCTGGGGCGGCCTTTGAGAACCAGCTTTGCTTTCATCCTGGGAGAAGACACCCAGCTCCTCTTTGCCAATGCGGGAAACATAACAGAAAATTTTCTCATTTACTTAGTCCAAGGCCGCAGCTCCGTTCCGTCAGCTCGGCTGGGGGGGTACGAAGGCGTCGAGTACGAAGGAACGGTGGCCAGACTTAGTCGAGTCTATCAGCCTGCTGTTTCTGTTCTTTCTGATGTCAGGGTTGTCGTGGATGTGAGAGCGGGGGTGGGCGTGGCCAGCGCTTGTTTCAGAACTCTTCACCCTGAGGCGGCTATTCACTGTTTCGAGGTGGATCCCCTAGCTCTACACCTGCTGCGGCAGAATATTCTCAGCTTGGGCAACTGCTTTGTGCATTCGGTGGGGCTGGCGGGGCAGGATAGCTGCAGAACCCGTCGCCTCTGGCCGGAAGATCCTCAGGCCGAGTGGGGAGTGGAGCAGCTGCTCCCTTTCCGGGAAGCCAGGGCAGCCCTCAAGGAGTTGGGTTTGGAGCCCATCGATGTGCTCAGGGTGGCTACAGGTGGAGATGAGGTGGAGGTGTTGACCAGCTTGCAAGAGCAGCTCAAAGACATCAAGGTGATTTACGTGGAGTTTACTTCTGAGCAAGACCGCAAGCAGATTGACCAGATGTTGGATCCCTCTCATCTCCTCTGGCAGGGGGAGATTTCTCAAGGTAACTACGGGTGCTTATGTTATCTGAATAGATGCATATTCTACGAAAGCAGTGGTAATCTTTAGAAGGCAATCTTTAGGAAGCTCTGAGACTGATGAATCCTCGAGTTCTACTAGTTTGGATGACTCCACCCGATTATGTCCCACCTCTCACTCTTTCAGAGCGTCAAGTAACTCTATGTCCGAAAGGAAAGGTTAGAAGACAGATATTCGATTTTTTTAGTGTTCCAAAAAGCTTAGTTGAGTGTCCTGACAAAGACTTTGACCTCTATGAATTTGTCCAGTATTCAGATCAAGTCGAAGACAAAGAATTTGACTTGGTGATTGTCTGGACATCGAGTGTTGATCTGACTAGTCCTTTCAACACGAAAAAATTTGGCTGCCCAACTGTCTTGCTAGCCGGAGATACGCATCATCATGTGCTCCCTATCACCCACCTTCTAACTTACTGGGCCACTGAAGCCTTTGATTATATTGCCACCGCCTATGACCGACAGCACCTCCACTGGTTCGCAGCAGCAGGAGTTCAAAGGCTAGCTTGGCTGCCTTTCATTTCCGCTTGTCTCACCAGCTCCAGTTGGATAGAAAAGAAAGAAATTAGAGTTGCGTTTGTGGGTAACCTTAACTTTAACTCTTATCATTACAGACGTCTTAAGTTGATCATGTCCTTGAAAAAACTGGGTCTACCTCTACTTATAAAGACTCGAGTCGACAATCCTCAGCTAATATTTGGTGGCTCGTTAATCTCTTTCAACTGCAGCCAAAATGGGGATCTGAACTTAAGGAACTTGGAAGTGATTTCTGCAGGGGGCTTTCTGCTTACTGACCAGCTCTCCTTCGCCTCAGGATTGGACGAACTTTT
>NZ_JBSSCV010000047.1:0-10832 GCF_054060065.1 Thermostichus sp. MS-CIW-37
TGACCTAGATAAGTGGCGTGGGGCAGGAATGCCTAACCGTGAGGTTAGGAAGCCCGCGCTGTACCCGTAGGGTCAGCGTCGGGAGGATGTCACTCTCTGCTTCGCTTTCCCCAATGTCTTCTCCCCATTCACTGGCGACCTTGCTATCTGATCCAGGGGATCCCTTGCCGATCCAGACTCCATCAACGGTCTCGGAATTGGCCGGAATCTTAAAGGAGTGCCAAGGGCGGAAAGTGCTGCCGCTGGGGCAGGGGAGCAAGTGGGGCTGGGCCCACTCTGTGGAGCCGGTGGATCTGGTTCTCAGCACGCGCGGCTTACGCCGGCTCATCGACCATGCGGCTGCTGATCTCACCGTCACGGTGGAAGCTGGCATGACTTTGGCGGAACTGCAACACATCTTGGCCGAGCGGGGGCAATGGTGGCCGGTGGATCCCCTCTATCCGGAGCGGGCTACCCTGGGGGGCATTATTGCCACTGCCGATACAGGTTCTCTGCGCTGGCGTTACGGTGGGATCCGCGACTTGCTACTGGGCATGACCTGGGTGCGGGCGGATGGGGAAGTGGCCAAAGCGGGCGGGCGGGTTGTTAAGAATGTTGCCGGCTATGACCTGATGAAGCTGTTCACTGGATCCCTGGGCAGCTTGGGAATTTTGACCCAGGTGAGCCTACGGCTTTACCCGTTGCCGGCAGCTCAGTCTACTTTGCTGGCCATAGGATCTTTGCCGGAGCTGGAGGTTTTGTGTCGGCAGGTGCTGACCGGCCCGGTTAACCCTGTGGGGGTGGATCTCTGGCTAAGGGCAGAGGGATCCCAAGTTTGGCTCAGCTTTCATGGATCGGAGCGAGCAATCGCCCAACAGATGGCCCAAACGCGGCGGCTGGCCCCTGCAGGGCTGACTTTGCAGGAAGTGAATCCCGACTCTCTGCCCCTGCCTCAACCCGGCTCAGGGGCGGTGCTGGCCAAGTTCGGGTGCCTGCCCAATCAGAGCCTGGCAACATTGGAGCAGTTTCAAACCCTATTCCCTGGGGCTCAGGTGCAACTGCACCGAGGCTGTGGGCTAGGGCGGGCTTGGCTGGTTCAGCCAGAAGTGGGATCCCTGATGCAACTGCAACGCTACCTCAAGTCCGCAGGCGGATTTCTCCTGCTTCTGGAGGCGCCGCCGGCTCTGAAGAGGGCTCTTGCCCATGACTTTGGCCCGGTTGCCAGCCTAATGCGCAAGCTGAAGCAGCAATTTGACCCTGCCGGCACCTTCAGCCCCAGCTTGATATAGGCACTGCCCCTGTCACCGCTCCTTCCCCGGGATCCCTCTGGCCAAACGTCTTGTTCCGGTGCATGATAGATCTATAAGAAATTGAAACATTTCTTAACATCATTTCTCAGTATCTCAGCGTCAAAGCTAGGAGAGGGATCAGCATGAGCATCGAGTGGCAGCGGATACTCCGCGTTGGGGTGGGCTTTTGCCTTGGGCTGTTGATTGCGGTGGGTGGGGGATCCCTGACCTGGGCGCAACCTGCCCTGCCGGTGGTGCCGATGGAGTTGCCCCAGCCGCCTGTGCCGGTCTTGGACTTAGCGGATCAGTTGACCAGCAATCAGGAAGCTCAACTGGCCCAGCATCTGAACAAGTTAGAGCAAGACACCGGCTGGAAGCTGCGGGTGCTGACTCAGTTCGACCAAACACCGGGTCGTCAGGTGAAGGAATACTGGGGCTTGAATGAGCGCAGCGTTCTGATGGTGGCGGATCCCAGGGGGGGCAACTTACTGGCGTTTAATGTGGGGGATGCTGTGCGCGAGATCTTGCCACGTACCTTTTGGATTGAGCTGCAATCTCGCTTTGGCAACCAATTCTATGTGCGGGAGCACGGCACCCACCGCGCCATCTTAGAGACCGTTGATGTCTTGGATCGCTGCTTTCATCAGGGGGGCTGCCGTGTGGTGCCCGGCCTGCCTCAAGAGCAGTGGATCCTGACGCTGGTGACCTCGATTTTGGGGGGGATTGTCCTTGGGTTTGCCGGCAAGCCCCGCCATGCGGAGGAGCTGTTTAACTGGCGTTGGGCCTTGCTCATTTCTCCCCTGTGGTTCATTTTGTTCGGGGCTTTCGGTATCGGCCCGGTGGTCACACGTACTCAGGATTGGATCCCGGTCTTGCGCAACGTCTTGGGGTTTCTGGCAGGGGCTTTGGTGATCTACCTAGCTCCCATTGCTCGCCCGGCAGTGGATCAGCAGTAGCTGACTCGTGAAGTCGGCTGGGCGTCCTTCCCTGCGAGCCCCAGTTCGCAGGGGACAAATGCTAGAATCGGTGAGCAGAAATTGCTGGTGTAGCTCAGTTGGTAGAGCACTCGACTTGTAATCGAGCGGTCGTCAGTTCGAATCTGACCATCAGCTTCTGGTGCCATGGAACTTGGCTCTGCTGTCTCCTCTCGCTGAAGCCGAACTCAGCTTCTACACTGGTGGTTAGATTGGCATTAGCGGGATCCCTGGGTCTTGTTGACAGGAGGCCAAGGCCGATCCCTGCTCAGTTTGGCATACCTACTCAGCCGATTGGGTTGTTCTCCTGATTCTCCTTGGATGTCTATGTCCGGTCTCCCAGCCGCTACGGTTCGTCGATTGCAAAAGCTGCCCCAGGTGCCCTCCGTGTGGGAAGGGGATCGTCACAAGCTCTCAGGATCGCCACCCGTGGGATCCCAAACGGAAGGGGAGTGCATTCTTTGGGTAGATGGCGTTCAGGGCGTGGTACGGGCCATGGAAGTGGTGCCCGCCGATTCTGGCTTTGAGCCGATGGTGCGAACCTTGATTGTGGCCATGGAGCGGCCCCATGCTGCCTCACCTGCTCGCCCCCAGAAGATCATCGTGCGGGATCGAGAGGTGCAATTTTTCTTGCGCGGCATTCTGCACCAGCTGGACATTAAGGTGGAATGCCAGCCGGAATTGCCTCTAATCGATGAGATCCTGCAGAGCTTTGAAGAGGCCAACGAACGGATCCCTCCCCCTCTGCCGGAACACTATGTTGAGTTGCTGGCCGGCAAAGCCCTTACCCTCTGGCGAGATGCTCCCTGGGATTACCTAGAGGATCACCAAATCCTGGCGATCGACCTAAATCACTGGGATATCCAAACCCTTTATGTCTCGGTGATGGGGCGGTTGGGCATGGAGTATGGGGTACTTTTCTATCGCTCGCTGCCCTCCCTCAAACAGTTTCGCCAGGATGCGGGCCAGCCGGATACTCCCGAAGAGATGGAGGAAGCCTTCCTCAGACAAGATTGTCTCTATCTCACATTCCAAGCTCGCAATCCTGAACTTAACGAACTGCCGGATCTGGACTTGGCAGATTTGGATCCTGAGGAAGTTGAGCCGAACTTTGGCACCATTCACCCCCTGGAAGGCTTGCGCGTGACTTTGCAGGAGGACGAGGCAGCGGTCTTATCGGTGGCCCTGGAAGCCTTGCATCGCTTCTTCAAGCAGTACCACCGCAAGCTGGAAGATGACTTTCGCTCCTATCAAGGTCGGTACCGCATTCCCAACCCCCAAGAGAAGGGAGCAACCCTTTCGGTGCAGGTGCGCACTCTGCCGGACGTGGCTGAAGAGCTGCTGGAGCTGGAAGGGGAGGAGGAAGAACCTGCCCAAACCCTGCTGCGGGATGATTTGGTGCCGGAAGGGGCGCAGATAGGTCTGGGGGTCTTGCCGTGGACAACGGTGGAAATGCTGCGGCGCACGGGGCAATGGCATCCCCTCCCCCAAAGCAAGCTGGTGAAAAATGGAGAAGGGCTGCCGGTGGTGATTGTGCGCACCTCTCGATCAAAAGCAAAGCAGCTCATCGAGAATTTGCGTGGGGAAGGTGGGCCGCAAGGCGTTTGTTTCAACACAGGGGTGGATCCCTTCGATGGCGATCGCTACGACCTGGAAATTGTGCAAACGGGCAATCGTGACCTGCACCTGTTTGGGGAGTTTCCCGAAGATGATCCCGTCCACTCCATGGCTCGCAAGCGCTGGGAGCGGCGTTGCCGCGATACGGGTGGCTATTGCGGCTTGGTGGTGGCAATGGGAGTGAATTCTGCCCGTCCAGAGCTGCAAGTGCGCCACATTCTGGCCCTGTTTGAGATGCAGGCTTTGAACCCAACGGGACTGGGACTGGGGCCGATGGTGCGAATTAGCCGAGAATTGCCTTTGCCTTGACCGTCCGGACGGAGGCAGGCCAGGTGCTACCGGTAACCTGGGCAACTTTCTCCCAGCCGGGATCCTCTCTTCCCATCCTCTGGCAGACTCACCCAGCGGTGATCCGGTTTCTCCAGGGATCCACGCTATCTTGGCTCTGGTTCTCTCCTGGGTGCTGACCGGCAAAATAGCTCGACAAAGCATCTCGACAAAGCATACAGTGGCCCTATCATCTGGGGGCTCTGGTATTGACCCTCAGTTTGTGGCAAGTGCTTGGAGTTTAGGGCAAGGGATCCCAAGTATCCTGCCGCCGCAGAGTAGCTTGTCGCAGCCGGGCCAAGTTGGCCGATCCAGTGCAAAAGGCAGCAATACGTAGCTCCTCGATCACGGCGCGAAAGGTGTCCACCACTGCCTGCATCTGTCCTTGGGAGGCGGCGTGTAAAGCGGGGGCGGCCATACCTATCACATCGGCTCCCAGACGGATGGCTTTGGCCGCGTCGATGCCATTGCGGATGCCACCGCTGGCCACCAGGGGTAAGTCCGGCAGTAGGCGACGAATTTCCAGCAGGGACAAAGCCGTTGGGATCCCCCAATCCCTAAAGCTGTGGGCGATGCGTTTCTTGAGAGCATCTGGTTGGCGATGGGCCTCCACCTCGCTCCAACTGGTGCCGCCCGCTCCCGCCACATCTAGGGCCGCCACACCGCATTCGGCCAGCCGCTGGGCTACCTTAGCACTGAGGCCATTGCCCACTTCCTTCACCACCACCGGCACCGGCAACTGCGCCACCAACTGTTCGATGCGGCCATACAATCCACGCCAGTCGGGATCCCCTTGGGGCTGAACCGCCTCCTGGAGAGGATTGAGGTGCAGAATCAATGCATCCGCCTCGATCATCTCCACCGCCCGTCGCGCCTGCTCCACCCCATAACCGTAGTTGAGCTGAACGGCACCCAGGTTGGCCAGCAGCAAAATATTCGGGGCCACTTGGCGCACCTGGTAAGTCCGGGCCAGCTCTGGATGTTCCAAGGCTGCCCGCTGGGATCCCACCCCCATGGCAATGCCCAACTGTTGGGCGGCGGCGGCCAGGTGTCGGTTCAGCTCGTGGGCAGCCTCTGTTCCCCCCGTCATGCTGCTGATGAGCAGAGGGGCCTGTAGGCGTTTTCCCAAGAACTCGCAGCTCAGGTCGATCTCCGACAACAGCAGCTCCGGCAACGCCACGTGCTCAAAGAAAAACCGCTCAAAGCCGGTGCGGATCCCTTTGGCAGCCACATCCTGCTGCAGAACAATGTCCAGGTGATCCTGTTTGCGCTCGGAAATGGGGGGGAGAGAATTGGCCATCGCGTCAGCAGTGCAGAGCCCTTTGGTCTTGGTAGAGATTGTCAGTCTACAACGCCGTGCGCTGCCAATCGCGTTAGCGGGACGGAGTCCTTAGGCGAACAGCATTGCCCGTTCGCGCTAGCGGGACGGAGTCCAAGGTGACTCGCTATCTACAACGACAGCGGTGCGGTTCCCGGTAGGGTGCCGGAGGCATAGCACTGTCGCGTCAGCGGTGCGGAGCACTATGATGTGGGCGGGACCCAACCGGACAGCCATGCAACCCTTGCACATCTTGCTGGCAGAAGGCAACCCTCATCTGCGCAGCTTGCTGTGTTGGCATTTGCAACAGGCCGGACACCAAGTTTGGGCAGCAGAGACCCTTCGCCAGGCAAAGACCCTGCTGCAACACCAGCCCATTCACCTGCTGATTTTGGATGCGGAGCTGTCCAACCGCGGCGGGCTGCAATTGTGCCGGTGGGCCCATCGCCAGTACGATCTGCTGATTTTGCTACTCTCCCACCGGGGATCCGAAGCGGACATCATCGCCGGCCTAGAAGCAGGAGCGGACGATTACCTCACCAAGCCCTTTAGTATGCAACTGCTGGATGCCCACCTTCTAGCCTTGGCTCGGCGACGACAGCGGCATATTCCTCCCACCTTTCTGCAGTATGGGGATCTCAAAATTGACCTGGTGCAACGGCGCATTGCCCTGGCCGGGGAAGGGATCGACCTCACGCCCCAGGAGTTTAGCCTGCTGATGGTGCTGGTGCAGGCGGACGGGGATCCCGTCTCTCGTCTAGAGCTGCTGGAGCGAGCGTGGCCGGATTCCACCGATAACCCTCGCACCGTCGATACCCACATCCTCTCGTTGCGCAAAAAGCTGGAACGGGATCCGCGCCAGCCCAGCTTGATCCACACAGTGCGCAATGTCGGCTACTGCTTTGGCCTCAGCCCCCCGCTGCTTCAGGAACAGAAAACTCTGTCAGCCGCTGCAGGCGATTCAGGATCTGGGCCTCAGCGGCAGCGTCGTGGAGTTGCAGCGTCAGGGGAGGCACCTGCAAATCAATCAATCAAATCCCGCTAGGCAGATTGCGCAGGATCCCAGTCGGGATCGCTCAGTTGCAGCAGAGACCGGCGCACCCGCTGCTCCAGAGCCAGGTTGTGATGTTGGCGGCTGACCTGCAAAGCTGCCTGCAAATCCGATCGCGTAAGCGGGACGGAGTCCTTAAAAGCTGTCGCTTTATCCCCCATATTCCAGTAGGCCAGCCCTCGTCCGTACAACCCATACTCGTCGGAGAGGTCGATGCGGTTCATGTCCGCTTCCAGGCGAAAGGCCCGCTCGTAGTCATCTAAAGCCGCTTTGATCTCCCCCAGCGCATAGAGAAGGTTGCCCCTGCTGTAGAGGACGTTGGGCTGTTGGGGTTCTATTTCTAGGCTGCGGCTGAGGTCGGCAATGGCCTCGTCAAAGTGATCACCACAGGCATAAGCCACACCCCGCTGGTAGTAATGGGCCGAGCTGGGATCCCAGTCAATAGCCTGCGACCAATCGGCCAAAGCCGCCTCCCATTCGCCCAGGTAGCTGTGCAAACGGGCTCGCTGGGAATAGGCAAGTGCTGAGGTGGGATCCAGGCGAATGGCTTCATCCAGATGGGCTAGGGCCAAAGGCAGGGATCCCTGTTGCATGAGCAGGTTGGCCAGGTTGAGGTGGTGGGGAGCACTGGGGTGTAGGCGCACCAGCTCAGCAAATTCTGCCGTTGCTCCTTGGAGATCCCCCTGAGATTGACGAATCAGCCCGCGGTAAAAATAGGGTTCTGGCCGGCGCGGGGCCAACCGGATCGCCTGGCCGAAATCCTCCAGGGCTTGCGACACTTGGCCGAGGGTAAAGTAAGCTTCTCCCCGCAAAATGTAGGCGTTGGTCAGGCAGGGATCCCGTTGCAGAGCCAAGCTGAGCTGTTCAATAGCCCCCGGCACATCCCGGCTCAGCCACCGTTCTCGACCACGGTTGTAGGCCAAGATGGCAGGACGGGTGAAGGCAGAAATGGCCGCTGCACCAGCCAGGCCCATCACCGCCAAAAGGCGATCCTGCCGCCAACTCGCCATGCTCCCCAGCAACAGGGCAACCGCAATCAAGATACGCAAACCGGCAGAGTCGTGGGCTCTGAACATACTGCTCCGCACCGCTGTCGCGAACGCATCCCGCTTTTTCAACTTCTCTCTGATTCTGCCTGATTGGGCAGCAAAAAACGCCGATGAGCTCAAGCCCAAACAGCCCTCGTAGCTCAGACTGGATCAAGAGAGGCGAGAGTGCTTCGGATCCCAGCTCCTCATTAGGCCCAGAGTATCAATCGCAGCTCGTAGGGATCGTGCATGTCGGGGTGGAAGGGGAGCAGGCGGATGGCCAACCCTTGCAAGCCGCTGGCCTCATAGCAAATCTGGCCGGAGAAGATGGCCCGATCCTCCACCGTCTCCACATAGCGCAGGGGGGTCGCCTGTCCCTTCTGAATCTGGCCCTCATCATTGACCGGCCCCTGGTAAGCTTGCACGATCACATCCTGAGGTCGCAGGGATCCCAGCCGCACTTCCACCGTCACGGTAAGGGGATCCCTGGCCATCACCACCTGGTCATCTTGTGCCAAGGCAAGGCCAGCAGCGGGAGCTTTCTTCGGGGTTTCAATTTGGACGTTGAGAACTTGGATGTTGTACCAGTGCTCCTGCAAGTGGCTCTGCCAACGAACGAACTGGCGGGCCGACTCAAAGTGGTCACGGCGCATGCGGTCGAAGTAGTTGCTCAGGGGAATGTAGGCTCGCTGGACGTACTCCAGCACCATGCGCTGCGTGCTGAACTGGGGGCAATTGAGGCGAATCGCCTGCTTCATGCGCTGGATCCACTGGTGGGGTAGGCCATCGCTGCCGCGCTGATAAAAGAGAGGGGCAACCTCCTGTTCCAGCAAGTCGTAGAGGGCATTCGACTCCACCTCATCTTGATAGGCGCGATCCTCATACTCCTCACCGCGGCCAATGGGCCAGCCGGTCTGGTAATAGTCAGCCTCGTCCCACCAGCCGTCCAAAATACTGAGGTTCTGTCCACCGTTGGCTGCCGCCTTCATGCCACTGGTGCCGCTGGCCTCCCGGGGGCGCAAGGGGTTGTTCAGCCACACATCCACCCCGGCCACCATCAAGCTGGTGACATACATGTCGTAGTCCTCAATGAAAACCAAGCGCTGGCGAAACTCCGGCTGCCGCGACACCTGCACGATCTGGCGGATCAGCTCTTTGCCGGGTATGTCGCGGGGGTGGGCCTTGCCGGCAAAGATAAACTGCATCGGGTACTGAGGATGGTTGAGCAAAGCCTTGAGCCGTTCCAGGTTGTGGAACAAAAGGGTGGCCCGCTTGTAGGTGGCAAAGCGGCGGGCAAACCCAATGGTGAGCACCTCGGGGTTGAGGGCCTCAGAGGCCCGTTGGATCTCAGCCGCTGAGGCAGCCCGTTTCTGGAGCTGTTCCATCAAGCGCTCGCGGGTAAAGTTAATCAGGCGGGAGCGGCTGCGCTCGTGGGCCCGCCACAGTTCCCCATCCGGGATCCGATCCACCTTCTGCCAGAGGGGATCCGAAGGGGGAGCCTCTGCCCAATCCGGCCCCAGGTAGCGGTCGTAGAGGGCTTGGTTCTCTTCCCCCACCCAGGTGCGGACATGTACCCCGTTGGTGATGGAAGTAATCGGCACTTCTTCCAGCGGGATCCCAGGCCACAGCCGGCTGAACATCTTGCGGGAAACCGCCCCATGCAGCTTGCTCACACCGTTGACAAAAGAGGCCATGTTGATGGCCAGCACTGCCATGCTGAAGGGAGATTGGAAGTCGCCAGTATTTTCCCGTCCCAAAGCCAAAAAGCGCTCCCGGCTCAGGCCCATCTGGCTGTAGTAGAAGCCGAGGTAGTAATCGATTTTGTCGGGCGGGAATAGGTCGATCCCGGCAGGTACCGGCGTGTGGGTGGTAAACATCTGGCTGGACTTGGCCACCTGCCAGGCCTCTTCAAAGCTCAGCCCCTGCTCCACCATCAACAGGCGAATCCGCTCTACTGCCAAAAAGGCCGAGTGCCCTTCGTTCATGTGGTAGACGGTGGGATGGATGCCAAGGGCGCGCAAAGCCCGCACGCCGCCGATCCCCAGCATGATCTCCTGGTGGATGCGCAGATCTTGGTCGCCACCGTACAGCTCATCGGTGATGTCTTGGTCGTACTGGCTGTTGGGCTCGATGTTGGTGTCCAGAAGATAGAGGGGCACCCTCCCCACCGTCACCTTCCAAATGCGGGCGAACACCTTGCGGTTGGGATAATCCACCTCAATCCGAATTTCTTGACCCTCCGCATCCTTTTGCAGCTCCAGGGGCATGTTAAAGAAATCGTTAATTGGGTAGCGTTCCTGCTGCCAACCGTCGGGGTTGAGGTACTGGCGAAAATAGCCCTTTTGGTAGAGCAAGCCCACGCCCACCAAGGGCAAGCCCAGATCGCTGGCCGCCTTGAGGTGATCCCCGGCCAAAACCCCCAAGCCGCCTGAGTAGAGGGGTAGACAATCCGCCAAACCAAACTCTGCCGAAAAATAGGCGTAGCACTCCCCTTCCACCGCTTGGGCCGAACGATACTTGCGATACCAAGTGTCCTCCTGCAGGTAGCTCTGCAGTTGTTGGCTGGCCCGTTCCAACTGGGCCAAAAAGCCGGGATCCTCCGCCAACTCATCCAGCCGTTCCTGCCGAATCCGACCTAGAAAAGCCACCGGGTTGTGGCTGCAGGCATCCCACAGATCCGGATCCATGCGCCGGAATAGGCTGCGGGTTTCTACGTTCCAACTAAAATGCAGGTTGTAAGCCAGCAAGCGCAGACTTTCCAGCGGAGTAGGCAGGTAGGGAGTGACCTTGAACGTCCGTAGCGGCTTCATAGAGAATCCGGGAAAAGGGTTGGTTCCACTGTCAGGCTACCTTGGCCTCAGCCGGAGGGCGTGGCTTTTTAGCTTGAGTGCTGATTTTTGACATACTCCCCTGCCTTTAGGCAGGGGATTCTGGTTCCTGGTTCTGCGACAGCACTTACCATATCAGGTCTCGCCTCCACGGCAGCGGTGCTCACCTCCCCAGGCGTTCCCTCTTTCGTTCGCGTCAGCGGGACGGAGTTCTTTGGGGAGAGTGGACAGCGTCTTCTTCACCCGGTAGCCACAATGAGAACAGTCCTGCGAGGTGTATTCCGGAGGAGAACTGAGCAGGGCAGAGGTGAGCAAATAGCCGATGGGTGACATCCTCCCGACGCTGACCCTACGGGTACAGCGCGGGCTTCCTAACCTCACGGTTAGGCATTCCTGCCCCACGCCACTTATCTAGGTCATA
>NZ_JBSSCV010000048.1:0-10649 GCF_054060065.1 Thermostichus sp. MS-CIW-37
GAATGAATCTTATTTCATCGCTTCATGTGGTGGGGTGACAGTCTCGGTATTGAGCCAGTACATTGAAAACCAAGGTACTCCCGCCTCTCATCCCGGCCCAAGCGCTCCGCGCCGCTAGCGCGTTCGCTTCAGCGGGACGTAGTCCATACGTCCTACGGACAGAGGGCGGGGCTTCTCGGCGGTTTAGCTAAATCCACCATCCACCCTAATTTGCTGCCGTGCTTTAGACAATGCAGGATATTATCGATTACACGGCTTACCCTTTGACCCGGCGAAAGAATTTCGATAATCCAGTCGGGTGCTGCGGTGAAGTCATCCTCTGGCTCGCCTGTTTCACTTAGGCGAATTCGATCCCACGCAATTACAGCAATATCGGGAACAATGGAACGACCGGCAAAAGTGCATCGCAATTCGGGTAGGGCAGTATAGCTGGTGGTGCTGCCGTCAACCTCAGCCAAAAAGCGTTTTTGCAAAATGGAATGGCGGACTTTGGGCAGCGGTTTTTGAATGGCAACTCCATCCACGTACTCCCATGCCGGAGACTCTTCTATGTGAGGCAACTTGAGGAAGTCTTCAAGAGTGAGAGCCAAATCTAGGCGAGTTGTCATAGGTTTAGGCAAAGCCCCCCCGGATCCCTGCCAGTACTGTATCCCAAACCCCAAAGCGAGGGGGAGCGGTGGAGTAGGGGTTAAAACTGCGGCAATTGGGGTAGATGGAGCGTGAAAGTCGTCCAACCGGCAGAGCTGTTGACCTCAATGGATCCCCTCAGTTGATCCACCATTTGTTTCACCAAAGCCAAGCCCAGACCGGTGCCCCCTTCTTTCCAAGGATCATGGCTGGGGATCCGGTAAAAACGATCGAAAATGCGGGTGAGTTCCTCGGCCGGGATCTCTTGGCTATTCCTGACTTGGATGCGAGTTCGGTTGGCCTCAACCCTGACTTCTAGGCGGATGGATCCCTGGCCGGGGGTGTATTTCACCGCGTTGTGCAGGAGCTCCCGCAGGATACGCCCCAAAAGGAGAGGATCTGTGGTGATGCTGCTCTCCAGAGGCACGTTGGCTTGAAAGGTTTGCCCCTTAGTACGGGCGCGTTCGCCAATAGCCAACAGCAAATCCCCCAACAAGGCTTCCCAGGTCAGCGTTTGCAGATTCAAAGCATAGGCTCCTGCCTTTAGCCGCTGCAGATCCAACAGGTCGTTGATGAGCTCGATTTCCCGCTGGCATTCTCGCTCTGCAATGGCTAAGTATTGAGCTCGTTTCTCCCCAGTGGGAGCCATCTGCAACATTTTCAGGGCCATTTTCATGCTGGCTAGAGGAGTGCGCAACTCGTGGCTGACGGTGCTGATAAAGTCATCTTTGAGGCGGTTAAGGCGCTCCAGGGCTTGCACCTGCTCTTGGGCAGCTCGGAATAGGCGCGCCTGCCTTAGGCCGATAGCACATTGATTGGCCACTTGAGCTACGAGATTCATTTCCTGCTCATCAAAACTTTCCTCGCTGCTGCGAAAAACCCACAGATCCCCCAAGACTTGCTCCCCATCCCGCAGAGGGCAGACCAAGACTGATCCTTGGCGGGGGGCGTCAGGAAGTAAACAAAATATGCAGGGCTCTCCTCGCAACAACTGGGCGTAGAGATCTGGATATTGGGCAAAGGGAATACAAGTATGCAAGGCCGACCCCAAGCGAGGACAATACTCGTAGCTGATGGTGGAAAGGGTGAGATCGGCGTTGTAAAGGCCAATATCGCAGCCATCTGCATTTAGGTTTTCTCCCAGCTCGCGCAGAGCGGTGTTGAGAATTTCAGCTTCATCCAGAGAGTCGCGCACCCGGTCAGTGATGCGTTTCAGCAGGGCCTCAAATTGCAGGGATCGCTGCAACTCAGAGGTGCGTTGCCGAACCTTTTCTTCCAAGGTTTGATTGAGGGCTTGCAGTTGTTCATATAACTGGGCCTGTTGCAACGCGATGGCTAATTGATCGCTCAGCTCTTGTAAAAGCCGGATTTCCCACTCTTGCCAAGGGCGGCTGGATTGGCAGTGCTGAACTACCAATAGACCCCACAAAGCCTCACCCTGCCGAATCGGGATCACCAAGTTGGCTTGGGCCTGGAAAGATTCCAAGAGCTCCCGATAGCAAGGATCCAAATTGGCCGTCGCCACGTTGGCTATGGCTTGCACAAAGCCCTCTTGGTACTTGCGGTAGCAAGGACCCTGGGGAAGGCAAGCATCCCACACCCGGCGGCCCAAGTGGCTGGGCCAGGGATCCGCCACCGACTCAGCAGCTACAAACCCCCCTACACCTTCCTGCAACTGATAGATCATCACCCGATCCACCTGGAAAACCTCTCGCACTTCTGCAACAGTGGTTTGCAAGATAGATTGCAAATCCAAATCCTGACGGATGCGTCGCAGCAAAGCTCCAAGCAGCCACTCCCGCTCTGCTTCTTTCAGCAACAGATCTTGGGCTTGTTTGAGGGGCGTTATGTCCACAGCGATGCCGCAAACGGCGTAAGGAGACCCCTGCTGATCCCGCAGGGCAAACTTGGTGACCCACCGGGTCAATCTCTTGCCATCGCGGAAAAAGGTTCGCTCGTAGCTGACAGGATGCGGAGATTGCAGGACTTTTTGATCCTGATCTCGAAATTCTAGAGCCTCTTCTGATGCGAACAGCTCACTATCCAACTTTCCAAAGAGCTCTTCTGCCTTGCAGCCTCTCTGTTGTAGATAAGTCTTGTTTACATGAAGATAGCGCCCTTCCAGATCTTTGAGAAAGATACAAAAAGGGATCCCATCCAGAATGGCCCTAAGCCGAGCTTCGCTTTCTTGTAGAGCCAGCTCTGCTTCTTTCTGCTCCGTAATATCTTCGGTAATGCCTGCGATGTGAACGACTTCCTGCTGCTCGTTCAAGACAGGGTAACAAGAGGTACGCAACCAGCGCAGCCTGCCATCTGGGTGGAAAATCCGATAGGTAACTGACATTTTGCCTTGGGTGGCAAGAGACAGGGTTTCCATCACTCTTGGCAGATCCTCTGGGTGGATCCTTTCCTTCCACAGATCCGGCTGGCGATAAAGCTCCTCTGGTGTATATCCGAAAATCTGTTCACAACGAGGACTTTTGTAAAGAGCGCGGCTAAAGTCTGCCGACTGTAGGAAGAAAGTCACCGGTACAGCCTCTGCAATTTCCCGAAAGCGGGCTTCGCTCTCTCGCAAAGCCAGTTCCACCTGCTTTTGTTGGGTGATATCGCGGGTACTGGAAACGATCCCCTGAACCAAAGGATCATCCAAGAGATTGGTGCAGAGGCTCTCCAGCCACACCCAATGGCCGTCGGCATGTTGCATCCGATAGACAAAGCAGAGAGTCTGGCCGGGCTGGGACAGGAGTTGCTCGCAGGCAGACGCGATGGCCTCGCGGTCTTCGGGATGAACCAGCTCCAGGGGTTGAGGCTCTCCTGGCTGGGGGGTAAGACCTAGAATCTTCTCCGCCACCGGGGGATTAAGGCAATACAGCCGGCCCTGGGCATCAACCCGGTGCAAGATGTCGTGGCTGTTGTTGATAAAGGCGCGAAAGCGTTCTTGTTGATCTGTTAGCTCTCGTTGCAGGCGCTTCTGCTCGGTGATATCTAGGACAATGCCGAGAAGCCCTAATCCTTTAGACTGATCCTGAAGCTTTACAGCGAAGCGATAGGTGTAGCGCTCCTGGCCTTGAATTACTTCCTTGCCCTCGAGTTGGGAAAACCCTTGCCGCTCTACGTCGGATAGAACTTGAGAGGTGTACTCCAGCCAGTGGGGATGTTGCTGAGCTGCCTCCTCCAAAGAAGTACCCAGCAGATCGCCAAACCAGGCGCGGTCAGTGGCATTTTGCAAAATTAGCACTCCCTGGGGATCCCTGGCCCACACCGCCAATGGCAGGGCATCCAACAAGGTGCGCAGTTGGGCCTCCCGCAGCCGCAGGTTTTCTTCCAATTGTTTCTTCTCGGTAATGTCTCGGCCCACGCCGCGAATAAACTGCAAGCGGCCCCGCCGGTCAAAAATGCCTTGGTGGATCCACTCGAACCAGCGCGTCTGCCCCGACGCATCCGATACCCTGCCAACTCGGGTGAAGGTAGGCTGCTGAGGGGTGAGCTGGGCTATCTTTTGCCGCACCTGCTCTTGCTCTTCTGCCGGCAGCACGTCGATCCAGCGCCTGCCCCGCCAATCCCCCAAGATTTTCTGGCAAGCTTCGTTACATTCCACCACCATCGTATCTGCACGCGCCAGCATGATGACATCGGGAAAACCCACCTGATCCCGCTGCAGCCAGCGCTTTTGCCAGTACATCACCACGGCCAGTGAGGATCCCCAAAGGAGCAGCCAAAGCCATCCGGGCAGAGTGTTCCAGTTGAGTAAGGTAAGCAGGTTGACCAGATCCCAGGAGGCGCTCATGAAGGTTGTCGATTAAGTTAAGTTTAGAAAGTGTCAAGGAGTACGCTGCTTTTCGGTAGCATTTCTAACCCAGGATCAAGCACTGTGACAACAATTCCCCATCTCCCCGAAAACTCCCCGAAAAGGAGAGCAAAGTTTGAGTCTACTGGAACGGTGGGGCAGTATCCTCGAAAAGGGGGCTTTCAGGGTGAAGAGTTGTTTCTTAGGTTTCCTAAGTGTTCGGATAGATAGTTCTGAATCCAGCGCACCAGCCGCTGAGAGAGCACGAAAGCTTCTGGTTCGTCCCCTTTGATGCCGACTTGGCTGCTAAAGCAGGCGATGACCTCCTCGTTCAGCTCCGGTTTAGAAGGATCGCTGTGAAACTGCAGCCGCACTTGGCTTTGGACCTGAAAACTCTCTTGAGCTTGGTTATCCAAAACTTCCTGACCCACTCGATGCAGCCGCACTCCTTGCAACTGAGCCAAGGGATAGGAAAACACCTGCTGCCGCCAAAAGCCCCAAGGGCCACCCAGCCGGGTCAAGGTCACCCGTTGGCTTTGGCAATCTAGATTCAGGATCTGCCCCAACCCCCAAGGGATCCCAATCCACAAGCCCATCCCCACAGCCACCAAACCCAACAGCGGCGAACGGGCCCACAGTTGGGATCCCACAATCAGCAGCACCAAGCCTGCTGCCGCCCGCCAAGCCAGTTGCTGAGAGGTAAACCGCTGTAGGGCAATGCGCAGCCGTTTGGGATTGCGCTCCAGAACCTGCGGATAGACCGGTGCCATGAAATGGGATCCCACTGCTTAGGCTAGCTTAACAGGGGTTGCTTTTCCCTAGGCGCTGAAGGCGTCTTATCCGTACATTGCGTTGGTGAAAAACTACAACTCCGGCTCGGCAAAAAACTCTGATAAATCCAGCGCAAATCCAGGGATCACCTCTCCACCTTCCAGGATGTCGCCGGGTTTCTTCAATGCTTCAGGCTCAGGCCGGCGATAGACCAGAACGTATTTCTCTTCAGGATGAATGATCCAGACCAGCCGGGATCCATTCTCGAAATACTCAACGAGCCTATCATGGATCTCTCCAACGGTGTTGGCATCGGAGAGAACTTCTACAGCCAAGTCTGGGGATCCCTCAATATAACCCCTTGGGATCCCGCCCAGAGATTGCAGCCGTTCTTTGGAAAAGAAAGAACAATCTGGAGAACGGCGATTGCCGGATTTCATTTTGAAGGAAGTATCGGAATCGAAGGTAAATCCAATCCTTTGACTGCGAACGTACGAGCCTAGAATGATATGAATCAAACTTACGTAGTACCCATGCTTTGCGCCTGCCGAGCCCACAGTAACCAGTTCTCCATTCACAACCTCATAGCGATTGCCATCCTCCGGTAAAGCCATAAACTCTTCGTCAGTCCAAATTTTTCGAGAAGCTGCCGGAGAACTATCAGCAGGTGCCTCGGCCAATTTTTCTCTTTCCAAAACCTCGACCATCATGACCTCCGCAATGAAAAACGGCTAAGGGAGCCGGTCTGGGGTCAACACATCCTGAAGAGCGATCTGCACGCCCGGTAAGAAGTCAGCAAGCTGCCCTGAGGGATCCCCTTATTTAGGATCCACCAGGGATCCCATAAACAGCACGGTTTGGGCCGCTGGGTTGCCGCCGGATCCGGAGGCCACAATGGCAAACCAGAAGGGCCGATCTGCCACAAATTGAAAGGGCTCTTGCCGGTCGACAGCAGTCCGGGAGACGATCACCCCAGTAGCGGCTGCCGCCTCCGATCCCTCTTCGTTCACTTCAATTGCTGCTTTGTGCAGGACTTTGCTGATCCGCGCTGGCTCTGGGGTCATCTGGCTGAAATCGGCTCGGTTGGAAAAGGCAACTCCCAGGCCCAACTGCTGCAGAACGGAAGTGAGATCCGTTTCATAAGCCAATTCAAATTTCGGGATCCGCACCGAACCTGCACGGGGGCGCAGGGATCCCGTCCATTCTTGCCAAGTTTCCGGGCTTAGCTCTGCCCGCAGCGATTCCAGCTTCACTCCCTTCTTGGGCAGCAGGATCAGCATTTCCAGTTCTCCTTCCCCGTAGGGCAGGCTCACCACCTGCAACTGCTCGGTTTCCAGGTAGTCGTAACGACCTGATTGAACCATCATGGGTACTCGGACGCGGCGGCCATCCAACCGAGTAAAGGGCTGAGTTTGGGTGCGCTCCGGATCGAAGGGCTGAGTCCACTCGCCTTTGAAGTAGATGGCATTGAGCAAAACCATCAAATCCTCGCGGCTGAGGCGATCCACAATGCGGTTGATCTTGCCCTGGGTGCGCTCGGCCACCCAGCCGTTGATCTGGTTCACCGTTTGCCGGGATCCCAAATTCACCCGATTCACCACCGCTTGGTAGTAGGTGGCCAAAGCCTGCAAAAACTGGGGCTGTAAGGTGAGGGTTTGATCCACCCAGAGGCCGTTGGCGATTTGCACCTGGACTGGCCCTCCTGCCGGGGATCCCTCCGCCAGCCAGCCCACCATTTGGGCATTGCTCCAGTTCAACTCATTGAGGGAAAGGTCCTGTGCCTCCAGCACCTCGGCCATTGCCGTTTGGGTCTCCCCAGAGGCGCCGTTGTAGAGCATGCTCAGGGCCAGGCGGATGCTCAAGGGGGAGAAAAAGAGGTTCTCTTGGGGCTGCTGACGGAGCAGGTGATCAAACAGTTTCAGCGCAAAGCGGCTTTGGGCTTGTTGGGCCACGGTCTTTTCCCCATACCCTTCCCCATAGGTCACCGTTGGCTCAAAGGGAATCCGCACCGGGGTTTCCTGTGAACGGGATCCCATCCCGTGAGTGGGCCAGAGGCCCAGGCTCAGTAAACCCAGCAGAGCCAGAAGAGGGATCCGGCTCACCAAGGATCGATTAAACAGGTCTTTCATAGGGCTCTCCTGGCAGAGTCTATGGCTATGCTATCGGGTCGGTTGTGGGCTGCCCTTGCCCAGAGCCGCCATTCCGGCTGCGCTCAAGGGGGAAAAGCACAGGCCGCTTCCGGCAAGCAAGAATTGGCAAGGCTCTCCCAGGGGGGAACTTCCTGCGTCTGGCTGTTCAAGTCGCAGCAGCAGCGTCTGGCGCGATAGGATGAAGCCTGCACAGGAGAGCGCCACATGGTTCTGTTCGTGATACGGAGTCCGCAAAAAGTTCCGCGAGGACGCAAAGTTGCCTTGGGTTTGGCTCTGCTGCTCCTGGGATCCGGCTTGGGATGTGCTGCTGCCACGGAGAGATCTCCCGCCTCACAAACTCAGGTAACCGAAGCCATCTCTCCATCCCCCCCAGCCATAGGGCAGCCCCAGCAACTGCCGGTTGAAGCGGAAGTCACCCTTGCCGGCCAACGCTTTGAGTTAGAGGTGGCCCGCACGCCTGAGCAGCAGCGCTTGGGCCTGATGTTTCGCACCGACTTGCCGCCGGATCGGGGCATGTGGTTTCCCTTTGATCCGCCCCAGCCGGCTTCTTTTTGGATGTTCAACACCCTGATCAACCTGGACATCATTTTCCTTCACCAAGGCAAGGTGGTGTACATTGCCGCCGATGTGCCCGGCTGCCCCGCCCAACCCTGCCCCACCTATGGGCCGCCTCCTTCCCAGTTGGTGGACGGTGTGCTGGAGTTCCGCGGCGGGACGGCTGCTGCTTTGGGTTTGGCCGTTGGAGATCCGGTCGAGATCCGAGAGCTTCAGCCCGCAGCCCCTTGATCTCTCCCTCCCTTGGGGACAAGGAAGACGGGCTCGAAGATGATCTTTTGAAGAATTTTTGCGATGATTTTTGAGAGTCGCCAACTGAGTCCATAAAAGAGGCGACCGCGAGCTCAGGATTGGTTTGGCTACTGCGAGCGAGCCTATGGATGTCGGCAGCGCGAGTCATTGGATAGGGGTGGGGGCCGTCGCCCTAGCCTCCATCCTTTGGGCTGAGATCGTGCGGGATGTGCGCCATTGGCTGGCCCACCGGTGGCCCTGGCTGATGCCCAAACACATCCTGCACCACCGCCTGTTCCGCCCCGACCTTAGCGTGGTGGATGCACAGCTGTACCGAGAATCCCAGTGGCACCACGACGTTCCCGAAGCGGCGACGATGATCCTGGCCGGGATCCCTTGGGTGGTGGTATTGGGCCAGGGATCCCTGCTGTACGGCCTGGCGGCAGCGGTGGGGGTGGTCTACTCGGCCAGTTTCTGGGTGGCTGGTATGCTGCGGGGTTGGGGGCTGGCCCTGCAGACGGATATCACCCACCAGCCGGGGCCTTTCCCCGTTCCTCCCAGCCAATGGCATGTCAACCGCGCTTACCACTGGCGGCACCACTTCGACGATACCAACGCCTATTTTTGCGGCACCCTGACTCTCGTAGATCGGCTCATGGGCACCAGTCTCTCCTTGAAAGGCAAGCGAGTAGCCGTCACCGGGGCCTCCGGCACCCTGGGCCGGGCCTTGCTCAAGCATTTTCACCAGCAGGGGGCCAAAGTCATCGCCCTCAGCTCCCATTCGGATTCGGTTCACATCGAAGTGGACGGCCAGATCCAGCCGGTGGAGACCGTTCGCTGGCAGGTGGGGCAAGAGGGATCCCTGGCTGAGCTGCTGGAGCGGGTGGATATCTTGGTGCTCAACCACGGCCTGAACGTCCACAGGCAACGGGATCCCGAGTCTGTCCGCCAGTCCTATGCCGTCAATACTTTCTCCAGTTGGCGCCTAATGGAGCTGTTCTTCCAGACGGTGCGCGGCAACCCTGAGATGGCCACCAAAGAGGTGTGGGTGAACACCTCAGAGGCTGAGGCTAGCCCTGCTTTCAGTCCCCTCTACGAGCTCTCCAAGCGGGCCCTAGGCGATCTGGTTACTCTGCGCCGCCTCGATGCTCCCTGCACAGTGCGCAAGCTCATCCTCGGCCCCTTCAAGAGCCAGCTCAATCCCATTGGGGTTATGTCGGGAGATTGGGTGGCCGCTCAGATCTTGGCCCAGGCCAAACGAGACTGCCGCAACATCATCGTCACCATCAACCCCCTGACCTACTTGCTTTTCCCGCTCAAAGAGCTGGCTGTGAGCACTTATTTCCGCTTGTTTAGCCGTCGGTCTCCAAGGACTCCGTCCCGCGAGCGCGAACAGCCAGGGATCCCTGCCCCCAACCCAGATCCTGCAGGTGGGGCCGAGTCCGGTGATTTGCCTTTGGTTTAGTTAAAAGGAACTAGATCCCAACCCGTTCCATAGCTCTATGGCATTGGGCGCAAAAGTGGAGTAAGACAAGAGCAGGTTCCTTGGCGTGCCAATACGAACTTTTGGGGAGCGAGAGTGCCCTCCTTGGGTTTGCAGAAATACAGCAGTTCGATCCCTGATGAGCGTTGGGTGTGAGGAGTAGGAGTGAGCGTGAACATGGTGCGACAGTGGGTGAGCGCAGTACTCTGCGTGGTGGGTGGATCGTTGATGTCGGGGCTTTTGTCCGGCTGTGCCATCCCGATGCCTTCGGCATCTGCGGGAGTTTCTGAAGTCCAAGTGCGCTTGGTGCATGTGGCCCCCAATGCCCCTCGGATCGACTTGGAAGTGGGAGGGGTGAGAGCTGCTCGGGGCATAGCCTATGGCTCGGTGAGCGAGTACGTGCGCATACCGGCGGGCGAGTACGACATTGTTTTGTTTTCAACGCCTGAGAACCCTGGCCAGCCTGCGAGTTCTTTGGTTGCGGCCAGAACCGTAGCCAATCTCAGGGGCGGGGGAGTATTCTCGGTGGTTGCTGCCAACGAGCCGAATCGCATGACGGCCCTGGTGCTGGAAGACAACATCCATCCGCCCTTTGATCAAGCCCTGGTGCGGTTTGTCCACGCTGCCCCTGATGCGCCGGCCCTGCAATGGCAAGGGGAGCAAGGGCGGGTACTGCTGCCCCAGTTGGCGTTTGGACAAGTATCCACCTTTCAAGCTATGCGCCCCGGCTTTACCCAAATTCAAGTGGCCATAGCCCCTTCAGCCTCCGCGCCAGGTGTGCAGTCGGCTCCCAGCCGGAGCATTCCCCTGCAGCGGTTTGACCTGCAGCTGGAGGCGGGGAAAGTCTATACCCTCTATGTAGCGGGATTGTTGCGCAGCAATCCGGCCCTAAGCCTGGTGCTGGCAGAGGAAACTCGAGCTCGCAGGCTCCTATAGCCAAGGTGTTTCGGTCTGATACATTTACGCTGAACACTGCTGAACATCACTGTTCAACTATGCAGCGATAGCATTCTGTTTGTTTCCAAACAGAATGGCGGTATCCCGC
>NZ_JBSSCV010000049.1:0-8742 GCF_054060065.1 Thermostichus sp. MS-CIW-37
GGTCTTTTGAAGTCGAGACCGCCGCCAATCTCTCCGACCACTTCGGCTCCAGGATAGAGGCTAACCAGCCTTGCAATCTGTCTCTCCAAGTCTGGCTTCTGCCCTCGGCTGCTGACTCGGGCGTACAAAACGACTCGTTTGGCTTTCTTTGGCGTTCTGATGTAGCTGTCGAGGTCATACCTTCTTGCCCTACCAGATGGAGTACGTATTGCTTTGATCCAGCCTTTCTGCTCCCATCGCCTCAAAGTGTGGAGACACACCCCGAAATAGTCCGCCGCTTCTCTCGGTTTTACATACCTAGCCATACCAAGCAGCCATACTGAACATACTGTACATTATTTTCAGTATAGTCCAGCGTATTATTGACTAGAGTCATGCTCCTTGAGACGGGGATCCCGTTCTTGCGAAGCGGAAGGGATAGGGTTTTGTTGGGTTACGGTCATGGTTGTCTCCTTGCTTCTAGCGTTGTCTAAAATGCAAAATGCAGCGATTTTTGGGATTAATCCCCCTCCTCAAGCAAATGACTGGGCTCACCGGGGTAAAACCGGCTATCCAGGATTTGCTCTGAGGAATAAGGGCAGGTTTTGGGGAAAATCTTTCTGGGCAGCTTGGTCTCCTCCAGGGCCAGCTTCAGCGCCCCCAAGTAAGACTTGGAGATGGCCTCTGGCAAATAGGGCTTGAGACTTGGGCTTTCTTCAAGAAGCTCCAGAACTTCCTGCCGCTGCAGCTGGAGGGTGAGGAGCCAGCTTGCGGATCTCCCCTCTGGCTGGTACTCCCACTTGAGGAGATGCCCAACCAAAACTGCAAGTCGGTTTCGCAGTTCCTGCCGCTGTTGCCTGCCCAACGATTCAATCTCCTCGACTAAATTGGGCAGATCCAGCTTCTCCCAGGCCCGATCCCGCAGAAATTGAGCTTGTTGCTGGATCCAAGCGTAGAAATCGCTCTCATAGAGACTTTCTCGATCCACGCTCAAACTCTCCATTTCTGGCAAGCCAATTGAGAGAAGGTTACCCAGAGCAGCGGGCCCTCACCATCGGAGTTTCACATGGGCTCCCCAGCCGGCGGGGGCTTACCCTGCACCTCGCTGCCCAGAAGGAATTAAACCGCTGCTGCCACTTGGCCGCACTGCTCGTTGGCCGGCACCGCTTCCTGGATCTTCTTCGGCTGGGGCAGGTTGAGGCTGTTCATGAGGGCAATGAAGCTCTCACGGGAACGCAGGTTGCCCGTTTCCGGATCCACAAAGCGCGGGTTCCAGCGCTTCTCCTCGCCAATGGTGGAGACGGTGTGCCCGCGATAGTCGTGGCCAGGATAGACCAGCGTCTCATCGGGCAGCGTAAACAAGTGCTGGGTAACATGGTCGTACATCAGGCCGGGATCCCCGCTTTGGAAATCCGTGCGCCCACAGCCGCGAATCAACAGGGCATCTCCGGTCAGGACGCGATCCCCATTCACGCGGTAGGTCATGTGGCTGTCGGTGTGGCCCAGGGTAGCGATGGCTTCAATGACGACGGATCCCACTTGCAGCGTTTCCCCATGACCGATGAAACGATCTGCACATTGAGCCTTGGCCTGTACTGGCACCACCCCTTGGCAACCGGTCAGTTCCCGCAGCTTCCCGGTTCCCGTGATGTGATCGGCGTGAACGTGGGTTTCCAGGCAGTACTTCAAGGTTAGACCCAATTCCCGAATCAACTTCAAATCCCGCTCCACCTGCTCCAGTACCGGATCCACCAGCGCGGCCTCGCGGGTTGCCGGATCCGCGATTAAATAGGTGTAGGTGCTTGTTTCTGCGTCGAACAGTTGGCGAAATAGCATAGTGCCCTCCTGTCTGGTATCGAAAGTCCGACATGAACTTGGACTTTCTAGGAATACTATATAACTATCTAGTGTTAAAATCAAGTTGACGAACGGCGCAAGCAGGTTTGTTGATGGGAGAAAGCCGGTGAGCAGAGCGGATGTGAATGAGTGTCGCACGATCCTGACGCCGCAGGTTCTCGACAGCGTGGCAGAGTACTTCAAGGTTTTGGCGGAACCCAGCCGCCTGCAGATCCTGTGTCAGTTGCGCTCTGGGCCGAAGAATGTAACCCAGATTCTGGAAGCCACCGGCATGGGCCAGGCCAATGTTTCCAAGCACCTGAAAATCTTGGCGCAGGCAGGGATCGTCAGCCGTCAGCCCAAGGGGGTGAGTGTTTATTACCAAATTGCGGATCCCATGTGCTTTGAGCTGTGCGAAGTGGTATGTCGGCAGTTGGTGAGTCGGCTACAACAGCAAGCCCGCCAACTGGAGCCGCTGGCAGCCATTCACCCAGGTCAATCGAGCTGAGGCGAAAATGGTTCTCAAACGGGTTGGGGTTGTCGGGAGCACCTGATGATTAGTCCAGCCCCAGCCGCTGACGAAAGTAAGGGATGGTCTGTTGCAGCCCAACTTGCAGCGGGATCCGAGGCTCCCAACCCAAGAGGGCGCGGGCTTTGCCAATATCCGGCTGCCGTTGTCTGGGATCGTCCGTCGGCAGAGGCCGGTAAACGATGGGAGAAGGGCTGCCGGTGAGGGCGAGCACCTGCTGGGCCAGCTCCAGGATCGTGAACTCCTCTGGGTTGCCCAAGTTAAAGGGTCCGGGGTAGGGGCTGTTCATCAGCCGGATCAAGCCCTCTACCAAGTCGGAGATGTAGCAAAAGCTGCGGGTCTGGGATCCATCCCCATAGACCGTCAGGGGATCCCCGCGCAGGGCCTGGACGATAAAGTTGCTCACCACGCGGCCATCGTCCTCCCGCATGGCGGGGCCGTAGGTGTTGAAGATGCGGGCTACCCGGATCTCCGTCTGGTATTGCCGCTGCCAGTCGAAGGTGAGGGTTTCCGCCAAGCGCTTGGATTCGTCGTAGCAGGCCCGCGGGCCAATGGGGTTGACGTGGCCCCAGTAGTCTTCCGGTTGGGGATGCACTTGGGGATCCCCGTACACTTCTGAAGTCGAGGCCAGCAGGAACCTCGCTCCCGTTTTCTGGGCCAGTTGCAGCAGGTGATAGGTGCCCCAGAGGCTGGTGCGGATGGTGCGGATGGGATCCGCTTGGTAGTGGGGGGGAGAAGCGGGGCAGGCCAGGTGGTAGATCTGCTGGATCCCAGCCTCTGCCAAAGCGGGCGGCAAGGGATCCGCCACGTCGTGCCAGATGAGCTGAAAGGCGGGGTTGTCCAGATGGGCCTGGACATTGAGCTGCCGGCCTGTGGAGCCATTGTCCAGGCAAATGACCCAGTGGCCTTCTTGCAGAAGGCGGGTTACCAAGTGGGATCCGATAAATCCCAGGCCACCCGTAACCAAGATTTTCATGAATTCCCCTTGTTTCTCAGCGCCTACCAGCCCACTCCGATGAGTGTTATGCCCGCCTGCCGCACCGCCTCCCGATCCAGACAGTTACGGCCATCGATGAGCAAGGGCCGCCGCATCAGCTCTGCAATCCGTCGGTAATCCAGTGACAAGAACTCCGGCCACTCCGTCACCAGCACCAGGGCATCGCAATCTTGGGCCAGGCGAAACACATCCGTTTCCACCACCACATGGGCTAGCCCCTCCCGCATCCCTGAAGCGGACACAACGGGATCATACGCCTTCACCTTTGCCCCAAGGCGGTGGAGCTGCTCGATCAAAGTCAGGGAAGGGGCATCCCGCAGGTCGTCGGTGTGGGGTTTAAACGTGAGGCCCAAAAGGCCAACGGTTTTACCCTTGAGCACCTTGAGGGCCTGCTGCAGCTTTTCCACCAGGCGCTGCCGCTGTTCTCGGTTAACCTCCACCGTGGCCTGCAACAGCTTGGCCTCATAGCCATAGTCAGCAGCGGTTTGGATAAGAGCCGCCAGATCTTTGGGGAAGCAGCTTCCGCCCCACCCTATGCCAGCGTTGAGAAAGGCGCGGCCAATGCGCCTATCTAGGCCGATCCCTTCTGCCACCTGGGTGATGTCGGCACCGGTGCGCTCGCAGATGTTGGCCATTTCGTTGATAAAGCTAATCTTGGTGGCCAGGAAGGCGTTGGCGGCATACTTGATCATTTCGGCAGAAGCCAGGTCGGTCACCAGCAGAGGCACGGGATCCCCTTGCAGGCCCTGCTGGCGGTTGAGGATGGGTTTGTAAAGCTGCCGCATGATTTCAATGGCGCGGGGGCTGTTGGAGCCAATCACAATGCGATCCGGGTAGAAGGTATCTTGGATGGCACTGCCCTCCCGTAGGAACTCTGGGTTGCTCACCACGTCAAACTGCGGCGTCCAAGGGGAGAGCTCTAAGGTGAGAGATCTGGCCTCAGGATCCCTCCCCACTTCTCGGCTGCTCAGCCGCTGCTTGGCGGCTTCGGCGGCCCCGTCCAAAATGAGCATGCGCACCCAGTCCCCAGAGCCAATGGGCACAGTGGATTTGTTGACAATGACTCGGTAGCGCTCGTCCAGATGCTGGCCAATTTCCCGCGCCACTGCTTCCACGTAGCGCAGATCGGGATCCCCGCTGGGCAGGGCCGGGGTGCCCACGGCAATAAACACCACCTCGCTGGCCTGGATCCCAGAGCCCAGATCGGTGCTAAAGTGCAGCCGACCCGCCGCAGTTTCCTCCCGCACCAGCTCTTCCAGGCCGGGCTCGTAGATGGGCAGGCGACCCCGCTGCAGCCCTTCAATCTTGGCGGGGTTGTTGTCCACACAGATAACGCTATTTCCTAGGTGAGCCAGGCAAGCCCCTGTTACCAGGCCCACGTATCCAGCCCCTACTACGGCAACGTGCATACTCAGCGTTTGCTCCCGAACGGATGGCCCCCATGCCCCCGCAGCTCACCGTTAGGATACCCCACTCCCCTGGGATCCCTTACCCCCATTGAGGTCGGTGGCAGAATAAAGCAGGACATCTGCGGATCCCCGCTCGAGCTGCAGTGAGCTTTCTGGATTCTGCTGCCATAGCCAGCCGCCGCCAGCGCCAAGTGCAGAGGGTGCTGTACGTCACGCTAGGGCTAAATGTCCTGGTGTTTCTGATCAAGTTAATCCTGGGGCTGACGACGGGATCCCTAAGCCTCATTGCCGATGCCCTGCACAGCTCCACCGACAGCGCCAGCAACATTTTGGGCTTGGTGGCCATGCGCTTTTCTTCGCCAGAGCCCGATGACGACCATCCCTACGGCCATCGCAAGTTTGAAGCCATTGGAGCGCTGGGGATCGCCGCCTTTTTGGGGATGGCCAGCCTGGAGATCCTGCGCACAGCCGTGGAGCGGTTTTGGGAGCCCCAGCCCCACCTGCAGATCGATGAGCTGACCTTGGGGATGATGGTGGGCGTGCTGGGCATTAATGTCTTTGTCACCCTCTACGAGCACCGCTGGGGCAAAGCTCTGTCCAGCTCGCTGCTGTTGGCCGATGCGCGCCATACCCTCAGCGACGTTGGGGTGACGCTGACAGTGTTGCTGGGGTTGGCCGGCATGCATTATTGGGGGATCCCTTGGCTGGATCAAGCCCTGGCTTTGCCGGTGGCGCTGCTGGTGCTCCGAAGCGGCTGGGAAGTGCTGCAGGAGAATCTTCCCTACCTCACCGACCGGGTGGCGATCCCCTCTGAGGCCCTGCGGGATCTGATCCTGAGCGTGCCAGGCGTGCTCGACTGCCATGACATCACTTCCCGCGGCATCCCCGGGGAGATAGTCTTTATCGAGATGCACCTGGTGGTGGAGCCACAGGACATTGAGTCCGCCCACCGCCTCACTGAGGAAGTTGAACGCCTCTTGCAAGGGCGCTACGGGCCGGCGCGGATCCTCATCCACCTGGAGCCTCGCTCCCATATCGAGCAACCCTAGCAGGAGCTCGCCACCTGCCAACAGATAGCCTAGCCAAACCTCAGGGATCCTGATGTTTCCAAAAGAACACCAAAACGGTATCAACGCCTCTACGAGCGTCCCTCAAAATCTCGGAAAAGCCCATTCTTTCGTCGGATCCCTCGACGCCTTGTGCCACAAGGCTTTCCGGCCCCAAAACCCCCTCGCCGAAACTCTTTTTGCCCCCTTTTTTCCGGATCCCTCGCAAACGGGTCTTGCATCCCTTGCCCTGCTTGGCTTTAATAGGGGTGGAGTTCCCCTTTCGGGGGGATCCCTAGAAATTGGAAACGTCGTTACCTTATCGCGGTTCCATACCGCGATAAAGTTCCCCTTTCGGGGGGATCCCTAGAAATTGGAAACGTGAGTGTTCACCTGTCGAAGCCGTTCGGTCTGCGGGAAGTTCCCCTTTCGGGGGGATCCCTAGAAATTGGAAACAACCTCAGGGTTTTCATTTGGCCTTTGATAATCTTTTGTTCCCCTTTCGGGGGGATCCCTAGAAATTGGAAACTTGTCTGATAAGTCTTCTATTACAAGCTCTAACTTAAACGGTTCCCCTTTCGGGGGGATCCCTAGAAATTGGAAACAGACCATCAAGGCTCCACAGCATGGCATTGATGGTGAAGTGTTCCCCTTTCGGGGGGATCCCTAGAAATTGGAAACTTTATGGGAGCAAGCGCTTGTATATGCGCCACTGCTCTGTTCCCCTTTCGGGGGGATCCCTAGAAATTGGAAACCTTAGGTTCGATGTACCGCCGACCACGTGTTGTGATCAGTTCCCCTTTCGGGGGGATCCCTAGAAATTGGAAACCTTAGGTTCGATGTACCGCCGACCACGTGTTGTGATCAGTTCCCCTTTCGGGGGGATCCCTAGAAATTGGAAACTGGACGACAAAACTATCAAACACTCTATTCCGGTTACTTCTGGAATGTTCCCCTTTCGGGGGGATCCCTAGAAATTGGAAACACTAACCTGCTCTAAAAATATAAGGAGTGCCTTCATGTTCCCCTTTCGGGGGGATCCCTAGAAATTGGAAACTGGCAGTACTAAACGCAATTAATCCGTATGTCCAGCGTTCCCCTTTCGGGGGGATCCCTAGAAATTGGAAACAATAGAACACCGTTGCAAAGTATCGCTCTGCGTAGTCAGGTTCCCCTTTCGGGGGGATCCCTAGAAATTGGAAACGAAGCATATTGTGGAGGTCGAGATTGATGGTCAGTGTTTCACGTTCCCCTTTCGGGGGGATCCCTAGAAATTGGAAACGGTACAGCCGCCTACTACCCAGTAGGGAACGTACTTAAGTTCCCCTTTCGGGGGGATCCCTAGAAATTGGAAACACTCCAGGTCCTAGGTGCCGAAAGACCGTGACCTGGTACAGTTCCCCTTTCGGGGGGATCCCTAGAAATTGGAAACAAGTTTGACGTGGATGGCTCAGGCGTGATTTGAACACGTTCCCCTTTCGGGGGGATCCCTAGAAATTGGAAACTGACCATCTCTTATGATGCTGTTGGTCTGAACAAAGGTTCCCCTTTCGGGGGGATCCCTAGAAATTGGAAACTTAAGGCCATTCTCATCAAAGATGCAAACCGAGCATACACAAGTTCCCCTTTCGGGGGGATCCCTAGAAATTGGAAACCACAGTGCCGGACTTTGGTACCGTAATCCTGAGTGGGTAGTTCCCCTTTCGGGGGGATCCCTAGAAATTGGAAACTTATGTTTTACGTACCACTCAGGACGTTTAGCATTAGCTTTGTCGAGAGTTCCCCTTTCGGGGGGATCCCTAGAAATTGGAAACTGTATTCTAAGCCTTTAGCTTTGTGAATTGTACTTAAGTTCCCCTTTCGGGGGGATCCCTAGAAATTGGAAACCCCATCAGCTTAATAATGTGCATATGCCCTCCCTTTTCAGGGATGTTCCCCTTTCGGGGGGATCCCTAGAAATTGGAAACTGGACTTGGGCTGTACAGGCCCTTATTTGCTCTTTAAGTTCCCCTTTCGGGGGGATCCCTAGAAATTGGAAACTCTCCCTTAACTAGGGATAAAGAACACCCAGGTATGAACCTGTTCCCCTTTCGGGGGGATCCCTAGAAATTGGAAACGTTACGAGAAACTTACGGACGAGCCGCATCCCATCAGTTCCCCTTTCGGGGGGATCCCTAGAAATTGGAAACCTTTGGCCCGTTCGGAGTGGAAAGATCTACCTGTGGTCAGTTCCCCTTTCGGGGGGATCCCTAGAAATTGGAAACAGCCTAATCCACCGCTGCCGGTGGTGACACCAATACATTGTTCCCCTTTCGGGGGGATCCCTAGAAATTGGAAACATTGGCAACTCCACTATAGTGGAGTTCCAATTGTTCCCCTTTCGGGGGGATCCCTAGAAATTGGAAACAGGCGTACCCAAGCTTGCCTTTCAAAGTTCCAATAGAATTGTTTGTTCCCCTTTCGGGGGGATCCCTAGAAATTGGAAACGGCAGATAGAAAAACCACCCTTGTGGAGGGGGTGGTTTAGAAAGTTCCCCTTTCGGGGGGATCCCTAGAAATTGGAAACGCGCTCCTTTCGGAACGCAGGGTGCCATTGACGTACTGGTTCCCCTTTCGGGGGGATCCCTAGAAATTGGAAACAAAAATATAAGGAGTGCCACACAAGTGACACTCCTTATTGTTCCCCTTTCGGGGGGATCCCTAGAAATTGGAAACTTAGGCAGGATAGTTGTTCCCTGCCGAGATTGGGAGGTACGTTATGTTCCCCTTTCGGGGGGATCCCTAGAAATTGGAAACCTTGCCTTTCAAAGTTCCAATAGAATTGTTTCCCGTCGGATAGTTCCCCTTTCGAGGGGATCCCTAGAAATTGGAAACCTTTGTCGTGTGGGTATGCATTCCACAAATTTGGCTGTTCCCCTTTCGGGGGGATCCCTAGAAATTGGAAAC
>NZ_JBSSCV010000050.1:0-8201 GCF_054060065.1 Thermostichus sp. MS-CIW-37
CGAGTTTGCGGATTACATCAGCAAGATATACCGGAAAAATGTGCTGTGGAATGAATCTTATTTCATCGCTTCATGTGGTGGGGTGACAGTCTCGGCATTGAGCCAGTACATTGAAAGCCAAGGTACTCCCGCCTCTCATCCCGGCCAAGCGCTCCGCGCCGCTAGCGCGTTCGCTTCAGCGGGACGTAGTCCATACGTCCTACGGACAGAGGGCGGGGCTTCTCGGCGGTTTAGCTAACTGACGCTGCTTGGAACGAACTAACCGCTTCCAGCGCCGCGAGCCTCTCTTCTTGCGAGCCATTAGCCTGGAGAGCTTGCCCTTCAGCTTGTTCTGGTAACGCCTTTGGGAACGCAGTAACCGCCCGTTAGCTATATAAATTAGCTATATAAAGTTGCCCGACCGTCGTGAGCAGTAGCTAAATGCACTTCCCCTAAATCGACACCTGCTACTTCCCCAGCCTTTGCCGTTACTTCCCCTTCCGGCCTACTTAACTCGTAGCAGGCCCGCAACTCGTACTGCTTGCCGTCCCAGCCGATTTCTACCTGCACCGGTGTATCCCATGCCCAAGGAATAACCACAGGCGGGTTGGTCTTGCCGTTGGAAAGAACTAACTTCCCACCCCGAACCCTAATGGCAGAGGACTTCCAGATGACCTTGAAGTAGCGCCGCCGTCTTTTGGGGGGCTTGGCGTTGGGATCCGTTTTACGACGCTTGTACCAAGACTTCAGAGGAGCAAAGAAACTTTGTACCACTGCATCGGCACTATGGGCGTGAAGTTCGTTTCCACTACTGTTGGGAAACCAGCGCATCAAACTCGAGGGCTTTAACCACAAGCCTTTCTTGCGTGCCACTCGCCAAAAGAAAACCAAGGTCTTGGAGTATAGCTCGCCCGCGGCTAAAGCCAGATGCTGCAGTTGCTCTGAAAACCCCAACTTTAGCTTCCGAGCAAAATACATCGGAAACCCTACTCGTGCTAGCCGGATTTTAGCAAAAAGCCGCCCTACTCGCGTCAGCGGGCCGTAGGCCCTAGGGCGGCGCTTGAACCCAGTTTTTTGGTCAACTCATACCGACAGCGTCCTCTACTTCCCCTGCCTCTCAAGGGCAGAAAGGCCCAAAAGATGGGCGCGTTGCAAAAATGACAACTAATCCAGAACAAGCTGGTCTGGTTTTTACAGTCAATTCAGTTGAGGGTGAGACGGCATTACAGGTGAGATGGCATGGACGCAGACCTCAAATCGCAAAAGGCTTTCTTGGAGCTAGCCTGCAAGGAAGGCTAGGATCCTTATACTATGGGGGTAATGATCTCCAGCCGCTCCTTATAACCGCACCGTGCCAGCATGTATACCATTTCCGACTTTGACCGCCTGATCCAGTTTCTCCCGGTGGAGATCCGCCCTGAAGTGCAGATCGAGATCGGCACCCCCGACCAGTCTCGGATTGTGCAGCCGCTGTGGCGCTTTCCCTGGCAGAAATACTCTCGCTTCGCCATTGACCTCAGCCGTTGGCAGAAGCTGAGCCCTGACCAGCAGAAGATCTACTTCCTGCGAGAAGCGGTGATGGCCACAGAGCTGGCTTTGGGGGATAACTGGTCGGCGTTGTTGCTGTATCCCGCCTTGATCGGGGCCGGCAGCATGGGCATTTTGGTGGAGCTGCAGATGGGAGACAACCTCGGTGTTGGCCTAGCAGCCGGGTTGGCCGCTTCGGCGGTGTTTCTGTTGCGCAAAGCGGAAAAGGGGCAAAAAGCACAAGTTGCAGCCGATGAATTTGCCGTGCGCTACGCCTCGCAAAACGGCTACAGCTCCGAGCAGGCCGCTGCCATCCTGCTGAGTGCGTTGCAACAGGTGGCCATGCTGGAAGATCGCGTTAAAAATGACTACGACACCACCATGCGCCGCCGCAACCTGGAGTTTTTGGCGCAGCGGGGCCTGGGATCCGGCACCTTGACCATCAATCCTAAGTACCGCAACAAAGGCCAGAGCTCCAACCCCGGCCCCAATCCTTACCAAAACCCCTTCCAGCGCTGAGTCTTCAAGGCATGCGCAGCTCCCCTTCTACCTCGAGGCGGGTGTAGGGGCCGACGCGAAGGAAGCGCTCCCCCAGCATCTCGGCGGCGGCAGGCTGGATCCAGCCCATGCGCTGCAGCAGGTGCAAAGCCAGGGCATACTTGGCCCGGGCGGCTCCATCCTGGACCTTGATGGCCAGGCCCATGCCTTCCCCCACCCGGCCAATGCACTGGATCCCTTCAGCACCCGATTTGCTCACCAGATCCCCTTGAGTGGCCCGCATCAATTCCGTGTCGAAACACCCCTGTCCAGCCACCATCTCCGGGTGATGGGTCATGGCCCGTGCTACCGATTCCAAGTCGGGCCGCTCGCCAGCAGTCAGTTGGGCGAATAGGGAGGCCAGGTGGTTCAGTTGCAGTTGGTAGGTGGGCACCCCACAGTCATCCCGCGCAAACAAAAACTCTTCCGAGGGCATTTGCAGCAAATCCGCCAGCTTGGCCCGCACCAGGGCTTGCACCGGATGCTGCCGCTGGGCGTAGTCTGACAAGGTCCAGTTTTGGGCGCGGCTGGCCACGAGCATGCCGGCATGTTTGCCGGAGCAGTTGTGGCACAGGGGGCTGGGCTTGCCGGGTGGGGTGGGGCAGACCAGCAAATCGGGAGACAGATCGGCCCGCCACAGTATACTGAACACCTGCCGCGCATGAGCCGTGGTGCCCTGATGGGATCCGCACATGATGGCAATATCTTTCTCGCTGAGGCGGTAGCGCTCGCGGATGCCGGTGGAGAGCATGGCCAGCGCTTGGAAAGGCTTGAGGGCAGAACGGGCAAAGACGGGGGTGGTGCTGTTGCCGGCCATGGCCAGAGAACGCCCGCGGCTATCGGCCACGACAGCTTGGCAATGATGGATAGATTCGGTCAACCCCTCCCGCAAGACATGGATTAAGAGTTCAGGGGCGGTGGAACGATTCTCAAATGACATGAAAACCTGGGAAAGGGCTGACGAAGCTGGGAAAGAGGGTGTGTACTCTTCAAATCATACGCGCAGATCCTACGCGAGAAGTTGGCGGGATCCCCTAAAGTGGCAAAATAGAGCCGTTCCGCTGGGATCCCTAACCTCTGCCATGTCCTCCAATCCCCTGGTGTTTTTGGTCTGTCACGGCAGCCGGGATCCCGATTATCAGCAGGCTTTGGCAGATTTGTTGGCCCGGGTGCAGCAGCAGCTGGCCCCTCAGCCGGTGGAGCTGGCCCAGTTGGAAGGTCAGCCTCTCACCCTGGCCGAACAGATTCAAGGACGGCTGGCAGCTTGGCTGGGCGCAGGCCGATCTCCCGATCAAGTGGTGCTGCTGTCGCTGTTTATGGGCGAGGGATCCCATGTGGAAGAGGATTTACCGGCTGCGGTGAAGCAGGTTCAAGCTCGCTGGCCGCGCCTGCCCATCCGGTTAACACCCCCCATTGGCCAGCACCCGGCCCTCCTGGATCTGTTGGTGGCTCGCATTCTGGCTCCACAGCCCTCTTGCTCTGCAACGCTCAGGCAATCCGGCGAACGGGCAGATGCCTGGATTGTGCTTGGCCATGGCAGCCGTCTGCCGGGGTTTGCCGCCCAGCTCCAAGCAGGGATCCAAACTGTGCAACGGCGCTTGCCCGAGATCCCCTTGCATGTGGCTTTTGCTGCCCAGTCCCCCACCTTAGAAGCGGTCGTGATCCATTGCTTGCGCCTTAGCCAGTGCCGTCTACGGGTGCTGCCGTTTTTTCTCTTTCCAGGCGGTCTGCTGCGCGCCCTACAAGAACAGGCTCAGCGATTACAGCGGGAATGGCCTCTGCTCCAAATCCAGGTGGAGCCGCCCCTCTGGCGGGATCCTCAACTGATGCAGGCCATTGTGGAGACACTCCAGGCTTTTAGCCCGGCGCTGGAATAGCCGAATCTTTCCCGTTCCCTCAAAATGGATATTTCCAACAGCAATGACGCGACCAGGACTTGAGATGGGCAAAGTGTATTTGGTGGGGGCAGGGCCTGGGGATCCAGGGCTGCTGACGGTGAAGGGAAAGGCGCTACTCGCCCACGCGGATGTGGTCATCTACGATGCTCTGGTGGGATCCTCCATCCTGGAGCTGATCCCGCCGACGGCAGAACGGATCTATGCTGGCAAACACTGCGGCGCTCACACCTTGCCCCAGGAGCAGATCACAGCCTTGCTGATGGAGAAAGCTCGAACGGCAGCCGTGGTGGTGCGGCTCAAAGGGGGGGATCCCTTCATCTTTGGGCGGGGGGGAGAGGAGATGTTGGCTCTGGTGCAGGCCGGGATCCCAGTGGAGGTGGTGCCGGGAATTACGGCGGGCATTGCCGCCAGCGCCTATGCCGGGATCCCTCTCACCCATCGCGACCTCAGCTCTTCGGTTGCTTTTGTTACCGGACATGAGGCGGCAGGGAAATACCGCCCTCAGGTCAATTGGCGGGCTTTGGCCGGGGCGGTGGAAACCCTGGTGATCTACATGGGCATGCACAACCTCAGCCACATTGCCGCTGAATTGTTGGCCGGAGGGAAAGCTCCCGATACCCCGGTTGCCCTGATCCGCTGGGGCACCACCCCTGAGCAAGAGATTCATCTGCTCCGCCTGCAGACTCTGGCTGGGCAGCCCTCGCCCGTAGCACCGCCTTCAATTGTTGTGGTGGGAGCGGTGGTCAGCCTGGCCAGCTTGTTGCCCACTTTGCGTCCGCCAGTCTCGTATTGCTCCGCAGCGCTTGCGCAACCGGAATCTCCATGAACGCCTTCTTTCGCAAGTTGGGTGCCCTCTTCTCCGCCTACTACGCCTACATGCTGGAGTACCGGGCCGAGCTGATCCTGTGGGTGTTGGCCGGATCCCTGCCCCTGATCATGATGGGGGTGTGGAGCGAGGCAGCCCGCTCAGGAGACTTCTCGCTGTCTGCTCTGGAGTTCATCCGCTACTTTCTGGCGGTGTTCCTGGTGCGCCAGTTCACCATCGTCTGGGTCATCTGGGACTTTGAGCGAGAGGTGGTCGAAGGCAAATTATCTCCTCGCCTGTTGCAGCCTCTGGATCCCGCTTGGCACCATGTGGCCAGCCACCTGATGGAGCGCTTGGCCCGTCTCCCCTTTACCCTGGTTTTAATCGCCCTTTTCTTCGTCCTCTACCCCCGTGCCTTTTGGATCCCCTCTTGGGCCCAGGCGGGGCTGGGATCCCTGGCCATTCTCCTGGCTTTTGCCCTGCGCTTTCTCATGCAGTACACCCTGGCGCTGCTGGCCTTTTGGGTGGAACGGGTGACGGCCTTGGAGCAATTCCATTTTTTGGTGTACTTGTTTTTCTCGGGGGTGATTGCTCCTCTTGAGGTGTTCCCACCACCCGTGCGCCAGGTCTTGGCCTGGACACCCTTCCCCTACCTGGTGCATTTTCCCGCCAGCCTCTGGGCAGGGATCCCGGTGGATATTCTGGGCGGCTTTGGCATGGGCCTGGCCTGGACGGGCCTGCTCTGGCTGGCTAACCGCTGGTTGTGGCGCAAAGGCTTGCAACAGTACTCGGGAATGGGAGCTTAGAGGCCCAGGTTCAGTCCCTCATTTCACAGCTACCGTAGTCTTCAGCTTTCAACCAGGCCACCCTTGAAACCACTATTATGGGTCAAGGCACCCCAGCCAAATGACGAATCCTGTCCGTCTCCCTAAAATAGCGACAGATAACAGGTGAATAGCGCTTTACCCTTTTCCCTAACAGCCTCCTCGAGTCCTCATGAAGCGTGTACTGGTCGTAGATGACGATCCCCTCTCCCTGAAGGTGCTGAGCCGCCACCTGACTCAGCATGGCTATCGGGTTTGTACAGGCGCTTCGGGTGTAGAAGGGTTGCGTCTGTTTGCCCAAGAGCAGCCGGATGTGGTGGTTTCAGATGTGGTGATGCCGGAAATGGACGGCTTCGAGTTTTGCCGACAGCTGCGCCAACAGCGCGGCGGCGAGCTCGTCCCCTTCATTTTTCTCTCTTCGCGGGGAGAGATCGATGACCGAGTTCAGGGCTACGAGCGGGGGGCGGATGACTACATCATCAAGCCCTTTGAACCCCTGGAGTTGGTGGCCAAAATCGAGGCCCAGATTGAACGCTCCCGCCGCACCCAATCGGAAATTTTGCGGCTAATCCAACAGCAGTCCCAGCCAAAACCCGAAGCGGACCCCCGCCCCACCCCACCCGAATTGCCTCTGACCCCTGCTGAGGAGCGGGTCTTTCGGGAAGTCATTCGCGGCTTCACCAACAAGCAAATCGGCGAGAAGCTGTTCATCAGCCCGCGCACTGTGCAAACTCACCTGACCAACATCCTCAGCAAGCTTTCTTTGGAAAATCGCTCGCAACTGGTGCGTTTTGCCTACGAACGGGGCTACACCGCCGAAGAGGAGCCGGGCCAGAAGGGATCCCTTTCAGGCCAGGTGTAGCCTCAAAACAGCACGTGGCGCTTTTCGCACCCGACAGGGGATCCGCTCCTTGCCCAAGCGGACAAATGCCTCGTAGCGGTGGCAGCCGGAGAACCCGTAGTACTCCCCTTCCACTTCCAAAACCTCAATGGGCTCCTGCAGACCGATTGCTTCGATAGAAGCCATCAGCGCCCGCACCTTATCCGGATCCGTTTGCCGCGGCAAAGGGCGGCGAATTTGGGCAAGGGGAATCTCGCGAATCTGCGCCATGTTGAACTTTCTCCCTAAGCAGGCTACTTAATCATACTCGTTATGACTTTGCTCTATCAAGACTGGCAGAGGGGATGGATTCTCAGGCCAGAGCATGGCAGGATAACACCATTCCTCACTGCTCTCTCCCTCAGTAGCCAACCCAGCCATGTGGCAACTCCTCAAAGCCTTATGGGGAAAGATCGCCGGCCAAGCCCCCCCTGCACCCCCCGCTGCCGCGCCACGACCACCCCTTGACAAGAGGCTGGTTCAGCAGCCCTCTCCCCGGAATGTCCCTGCTGCAGAGGCCGCCCGCAAAGAAGAAGCCCCTGAGCCCACACCAGAACATCCCGCCCCAAAAGTTGCAGCAGCCCAACGGGGTGAGGAACCTGTGGTGTTGCTCCCTTCTCAGGAGAAATCCCCAGACTCTGTGGCAGTAGAATCCCCCATCGGCCCGGCTCAACCCACCTCTACCGCCAAAAGCATCAGCAGCTTCTGGGCCATGACCGACACTGGATCCCGGATTTCCTGCATTGCTGCCACCACCGACAGTGGCCGTGCGGTCAGCTCCATTGCGACTGCTAGGCTCCGCCAACCGGAATAGCGACCGGGATCCCTCTGGCTCCAGAAAAAAACTTCAGCTAGAAATCGCAGGAGTCCCGCCCTCTGCCCGTAGGACGAGGGTCGGGAGGAATGCGGAAGTTACGATAGAACCATGACCCAAGTCCTGACCGTCTCCTGCAAGCTCAAGGTGTCCCAGTCGCAAGCCGCAAAGTTGGATGCGACAATGGATGCCTTTGTGCAGGCGTTGAACTGGATCAACCAAAACACACCCGAGAAAGTCGCCAACGCCGTTAAGCTCCAGTCTCTGTGCTACCGCGAAATCCGTGCTCGGTTCGGCTTGTCCAGTAACTTGGCAAGGACTACGTCCCGCTTACGCGACCAGCAGGTCTGCAGACGGCTGGCCGGCGCCCGTAAAGTTGCCCGACAGAAAAACCGCCCCGTCAAAGCGTTCAAGAGAGGCTTTGCAACCTACGATGCCCGTATCTTTTCGTTCCGCGAGAAAGACTGGACGGTGTCGCTCACCACGGTGGAGGGTCGAGAACGCTTTGAGCTGGCGATTGGCCGTTACCAGAGAGAACAGTTGGCAGGCTCCAACCCCAAATCCGCCACTCTGGTCAAGCGCAAAGACGGTTCCTACTCCATTCAGATCTGTGTGGAAACGGAACCGTGCCCACCGCAACGCACGGACAGAGTGCTGGGCGTGGATTTGGGCAGGACGGATATTGCTCATACAAAGGACTCCGTCCCGCTGGCGCGAACGGAAGGAGATAACTGGCATGGACAGCAGTTGAGCAGAGTCCGAGAGCGCTACTTGCGGTTGAGGGCGGTACTTCAACGCAAAGCCAGTAAGGGCACACGCAGTTCGCGGCGCAGATGCAGAGGACTGTTGCAACGGCTGTCTGGCAAGGAAAGACGCTTTCAGTCGCGTCAGCGTTGCGTAGCAAAAACGTGGGTCAATCATCGCATCTCCAAAGCTA
>NZ_JBSSCV010000051.1:0-7774 GCF_054060065.1 Thermostichus sp. MS-CIW-37
TCAGGACTTGGGTCATGGTTCTATCATAACTTCCGCATTCCTCCCGACACTGACCCTACGGGTACAGTGCGGGGCTCCTGCGATTTCTAGCTGAGTTGTGGTCATTTAGGTTGGGGTGAGACGCCTGGCCTACAGGGGAAAGCCTTGTGGTTCCCTGCATTCAACATTTTAGGTGTGGGTGCAGTTCCTAGGTTGCATTGAAATGACCATACCTACTGGTTCCAGCCGGGCCATCTGGTGCTAGAACGGTAGTGTTTTGAACCTGCGGAGATGGGATCCCACCCCTCTTGGGCTTGCTCTATGACCGTGTATGTGGTTCAGATCAGCGACCTGCATCTGTTTGCCAGGCCCCATCACCGGCTGCTGGGGGTGGACACGGAAGCCTCTTTCCTGCAGGTGCAAAAGGCCATTGCCGCTCTGGATCCCTTGCCCGATCTGCTGCTGCTTACCGGAGATCTCTCTCAAGATGGCAGTGCGGCATCTTACGCCCGTTTGAGAGCCCATTTGCAGGCTCTCCCCATCGATACTTACTGGTTGGCAGGCAACCACGATCGCCTGCACACCATGAACCAAGAGCTCCACGCCGAGCGGCTATTTGGGGACAAGAGCTTCAGCCGGGAAAATTGGAGCTTTATTTTGTTGAACTCCCTCGTGCCCGGCAAAGATAGCGGTTACCTGACGGAGCGCACGCTGCTGTGGCTGAAACAAGAATTGCAGCGGAGCAAAGCCGCCCAACACCATGTTTTGTTGGCCTTGCACCATCCCCCTTTTTCGGTGGATTCTGCCTGGCTGGATCAGAGCGCCCTGCAGCAGCCGGAGCGGTTGTTCGGGGTTCTGGACGAGTTCGACCACATTCGCCTTGTTGTATTCGGCCACATTCACCAAGACCTGCGCCACCGGCGGGAGGGGGTTGATTACCTGGCTTGTCCCTCAACCTGTGTGCAATTTCGTCCCAAGAGCCCTCAGTTTGGCCTGGAGGTGATTCCCCCTGCCCTGAGGCAGATATGGCTGGAGCGAGATGGCAGCTTCAAGACCCAGGTTCAACGGGTGGGGGCCGCTCTGCAACGTCCCAACCTGGCCCTGAAGGGATATTAGCTCTCTTCCTCTTGAGCCTCTGCGGGGGGTAGCCCGATGGCCTGCCCCAAGCAAACGCTGGCCCCCAGCAAGGCCAACCACCCCGGCACCACTGACAGGAGGGCCACCACGGCCACCAAGGTGTTGTTTCCCCCCTGCAAAAGGCTGTAGAGCAGCATCGGCAGCGTGAGAACCCGCCCACCGCCGACGAAGAAGGTGAGCAAAAATTCGTTCCAGGAGATCAAAAAGGCAAATACCGCCCCAATGGCTGCCCCAGGGGCAATGAGGGGCAACGTTACCTGCCACCACACCTGCCAGGGATCCGCCCCCAAACAGCGGGCCTGCGCCTCGTAGCCGCGGTCGAAACGGGCGAACACACTGCCCATCACCAGAGCCATGTAGGGAATGGTCGGGATCAGATGCACCAGCACCACCCCCAGCAGGGCACCGTCTAGCCGCAGGCGAATCAGCACCCCTTGGATCCCCATCAGCACAGCCAGAGGAGAGGTGATGACGGGCAACAGCAACAGCAGGCGCAGCCAGGCGGGCACAGGATGGGTGCCCAAAACTCGTCCCGCCGGGATCCCCACCCCCAGGGCCAGCAGGGTGGTAAACAGGGCAATTTGCAAGCTCTGGCCGAAGGCTGCCCGGAACTGGGATCCCCCTCCCGCTGGAGCGAACAGCAGTTGCTGCCAACCGACTAAGCTCCATGCCTGCGGCAGGGCATCGGGAAAATACCAGGCCCGCGTGAAGGCCCAAAGAGCCAGCACCCCAAAGGGCAAAGCCCAAAGGAGGGCCACTCCGGCCACCCCAAGGCGGAGCAGGGATCCCCCAATCCATCTGTGCATGTGGCGTCCTTTCACGGCCTTCTCCAAGGACTCCGTCCTGCTGAGGCGACCGGCGGTTGCCAAAGGGATCCCCTGGCCGCAAACAGCCCTGCCATCCAACTGACCACCGCTGCCGAGATGACCAACAGGATCACCCCCAGCGCCACCGCCTGCTGCCGCTGCTCCAGGTTGATGTGGGTGAAGCGCTGATAGATCAGAACGGGCAAGGTGCGCGGGTAGGTGGGCCCTAAGAGCAAGGGAACCTCAAAGGCGCTGAAGACAAAGCCGAAGATGAGAATCCCGGTGGCCAGCAGCCCCGGCCTCAGCAAGGGCAGCGTTACATACCAAAACGTCTGGGCGGCAGAAGCCCCCAGCAGCCGAGCCTGTTGCTCCAGCTCGGATCCCATCCCGCGCAGCAGCGTCAGCGCCACCAGAGCGGCAAACGGGATCTCCTTCCAAAGCCAATAGAGCAACACCCCCACATAGCCGCGGTCGTTCACCCACAAGGGAAAATCCTGATCCGAGGCAATCCAGCCCAGTTGGAAGGCCAGCCGCGCCAGCCAACCGCTGGGCCCCAGCAGCAGCAGCATCCCCGCCACCCCCACCAAATGAGGAATCGGCAGCGTCAACTGGCCAAGCCAGATGGCCCACCCCCCCACCCCCCGCAACAGCAGCGCCAGCCCCAGCCCCAAAAGCAGCGCCAACCCCGTTGCCAACAGAGCGATTCTGAGGCTGAGCAACAGGGATCCCCCCACTTCCGCATCCCGCAGCAGCTCCCCATACCCCTGCAGGGTAAACCCCCTCTCGCCCAGGCCGTAGAGGCCCACACTCTGGGCCAGAGCCAGCAGCAGCCCCCCGCCGTAGAGCAGGCCCACCAACCCCAACGCCGGCAAAAGCGGCCCATACTGCCGGATCCCCTTAAGCCCCACCGGCCCAGATCCCCGTCCATTTAAGCTATTCATTGAGCCAGTCCCAAGAGCTGCCTCACGAAAGAATTCAAGATGGGAGCGGATCCCTCGACGATCAAGCGATCAAGACTGCCTAGTGCTCCACACCGCCAACGCGACCAACCATTGCGATCTTTACATCCCATGGAGAGAACCCTAGACCAGATTAACCAACGCATTGCCAAAGGCCAGGTGCGGGTGTGGACGGCCCTGGAAGCCAAAGCCAAGCTGGCCACCTTGGGGATCCAGGAAGCCTTTGAGCAGGTGGATGTGATCACCACCGGCACCTTTGAGCCAATGGAGTCTTCAGGAGCCATTGTGAACCTGGGCCATACGGATCCGCCCATCAAGATTCGCCAAGCTTGGCTGAACGGGGTACCGGCCTATGCCGGATTTGGCGCGGTGGATCTTTACCTAGGGGCAGCCCAACCCAGCGAGCAAGCGGATCAAGCCTATGGGGGCGGCCATGTCATTGCCGACCTGGTGGCGGGCAAGCGCGTCCATTTGCGGGCCATCGGCCAAGTGACCGATTGTTACCCCCGCGCCGACTACGAGACCACCCTGACTCGGGATCAGCTCAACCAGTTTTACCTGTTCAACCCCCGCAATGCCTACCAAAACTTCATCGTCGGGGTGAACGGCGGGGATCGGCCTTTGTACACCTACTTGGGTCTGTTGGAACCGCATCTGGGCAATGCCGTCTATTCCAACCCGGGAGAGCTATCCCCCTTGTTGAACGATCCCCTGTTGCGCCGGGTGGGGATCGGCAGCCGCATCTTTTTGGGGGGCGGCATTGGCTACGTCGCCTGGGAGGGTACCCAGCACTTTCCATTGCAAAAGCGATTGCCCAACCAAACTCCCATCGGCCCGGCGGCCACCCTGGCCCTGATTGGAGATGCCAAGCAAATGCAGGCGGAATGGGTGAGGGGCTGCTACTTCCGCAACTACGGTCCCAGCTTGATGTTGGGGGTCGGGATCCCCATTCCCATCCTCGCTCCTGCGGATTTGGAGGCCATCGCCATCCGGGATGAAGAACTGGTGGCACCGGTGATCGACTTTTCCATTCCCCGCCGGGTGCGGCCCACCTTTGGCTTGGTGAGCTATGCCCAGCTCAAATCCGGCCAGATCACCCTCAATGGCCGCAAGGTTCGCACTGCCCCTCTGGCCAGCCTGCGCCGCTCCATGCAAATTGCCGAAATCCTCAAGCAATGGATAGAAAGCGGCCAATTCACCCTTACCCAACCCGTCGCCCCCCTGCCCCTGGATCGGGAGTTTCTCTCCCAAAATCCCCTCGGCTAGACGGATCCTGAATTCCCACCTGCCAAACAGCCTCTCCAGAGAAAGAGACCAGCCCAATCCCCGTTCAAGGCTGAGAAACATCAGCGACAAATCCGCCCGGCAATTGCGGGAAGAGCTGGAGGAACTGGAGAAAAGTCAGCAGAAATGGCGCAGTCGCCTGGGAACCTTGGGCAACCCAACCCCCAGCAGATCTGCAGAATTACTGCCGGCTGGGATCCCTTCCAAACCTGCGGCGGGGTTGTTTTCTAGACAGTTGCCGCTACCATTACGCTTTAAGTGTTGCCACCGGAAACTCCCCGGCGGGAAAAAGAGAGGGGGCCGTGTCTAAAGTGGGAGATAAGGTCATGTTCCAGCGTATTGCTCTCGGCTCTGCTGCATTGGGATTGCTTATGACCATACCCGTCCTTCCCGGCCACGGGTTTGGAGAGCCTCGGGTCGTTCCCGATACCCCGTTCTACTTCGACAACCACCGCTTCGATCGCTACCCCGATGCGGTTGTGGTGCGGGTGGTGAGCGGCGACACCTTGGTGGTGCAAATCGAAGGGGAACAGAAGATGCGCCTGATCCGGTTGGCCGGGATCGAAGGCCTCAGACCGGGAGAAAACCCCTTTTACCAGCAAGCTATTGAACTGATGCGAGAGCGCATCCTCTACCGCACCGTCAAGCTGGAAGGGGATAAGCTGCTGCGCAACGTAGATGCCACGGGCTTGGTGGAGGCTTATGTCTGGCTAGAAGGTCATCAAATGAACGCCATGTTGGTGCGCAATGGCCTGGCCCGTATCGTCCCCTACAGCCACAACATCAAGTACGACAGCTACTATGGTGGCCTACAAGAAAAAGCCCAGCAGGAGCGCCTTGGCATTTGGAGCCGTCTCTGAGTTGGCTTTATACTGAACTTCAGTTCTTTAATCTTCAAGGGAGCAGAGAGGAAAGAGCTTCTCCCTTCTCTCCCGTTACTTCCTCTAGGTTATGCCTAGCCTGCCTTGACGGTTGAACCCACTCCAGCCCCCAGGGATCCCAATCGCTGGGTGAGGCGGCTGCCTCTGGTGACCGGCCTTTTGGGCAGCGCCCTCTTGGTCATCAATCGACTGGCCTTTACGCCGGAATTGCTCACCAGCCAGTCCCGTTCAGATGCCTTGGGGATCCTCCTCAGCGCTGTTTTGATCTTGACCGGCCTGCTGTGGCAGCAGATCCAGCCTCTTCCGCCCCAAACGGCCCCCCTGCAAGGGATCCCCGGCTGCGATTGGCATCCCGATCTTTCCGAAAGTGAGAAACTGGAGCTGGCTTGGGCCTCCCATACCCTGCTCAGCACCACTGCCGCCCGCACTGTGGTGATCTGGGTGGGTGGGCGAACCCTCCTACAACGGGGGATCCTGGCCAACCCCGGCCAGATGCCCTCCATTCAGCCCAAGAGCGTTTTGCAGCGGGTTTTGCAAACGGGGCGGCCCGTGTATTTGGTGGATCTCAAGCTGTTCCCGGCCCGCGCCGAGTTCAATGATCTGTTGCCCCCCGGATCCCAAGCCGTGCTGTGCCAGCCCATCGGCCAGAAAGGGTGCTTGATTTTGGGGAGCGATACCCCACGCAGCTTCAGCCGGCAGGAGCAAGCCTGGATTGCCGCCATTGCCGACAAGTTAGCGGCCCTATTTGGCTGAGGTTCGCCGCTCCCAACTTCCCTTCGCCGGGAGAGGGGCCGGGGGTGAGGGCTAGCAGCGCGGAGTGCTTGGGCTAGGCGGCGCTCTCCAAGCTCACCTGGAACACTTCGCTGAAGGCTTTTTCCACCTTGTAGCCGGAGTCGATGGTTTCCAAGGGATCCTTGCGCAGGCGGTGGCGCAAACACAGGCTGATCACCCGACGGATATCGGCGACGGTGACCTCGCTCCGCCCTTCCAAAGCCGCCAGGGCCTTGGCAGCCCGGTTGGTGACAATGTCTCCGCGCAGCCCATCCACCTCCAAAGCCGCACATACTCCGGAGATCTTCAAGCGCAAATCGGGATCCACTGCCACGGTGGGCAAAAGATGTTGGGCTTTTTCGATGCGTTCCCGCAGGCGCTGCTGGGAATCGGCATACTTGGCCAAAAAAGCCTGGGGATCGGCGTCGAACTGGCTGCGCTCCTCCACGATCCGCACCCGCAGGGCGGCATCTCGCACCGTTTCGATCTGGACAAACATGCCAAAGCGATCCAGCAGTTGAGGCCGCAATTCCCCCTCCTCCGGGTTGCCGGATCCCACCAGCACAAACCGAGCCGGATGACGAATGGAAATGCCTTCCCGTTCCACGGTGTTCCAGCCTGAGGCCGCCGCGTCCAGCAACACATCCACCAAGTGGTCATCCAGCAAGTTGACTTCATCCACGTAAAGGATGCCTCGATTGGCCTTGGCCAACAGCCCCGGCTCAAAAGCCTTCACCCCCTGAGCTAAGGCCCGCTCAATGTCGAGAGTGCCACACACCCGGTCTTCCGTTGCCCCCAAGGGCAGATCCACCATCGGCACCTGGATCCAAGTGCTTTCCAGCGTTTCCCCTGCTTGGAGCCGTTCCCACACTTGATCGCTCATCAAGTCCCGCTGCCGTGGGTGGCTGTTGAAGGGATCCCCTTTCACCACCTCGATCTGGGGCAGCAGGTCGGCCAAAGCGCGGATGGTGGTGGATTTGCCCGTGCCGCGATCCCCCATGATCAGCACTCCGCCAATGCGCGGGTCGATCACGTTGAGGAGCAAGGCCAATTTCATCTCCTCTTGGCCAACGATGGCCGTAAACGGGAAAACCGGGCGACGTTCCAAATGCATAGGGGCAATAACCAACAATTCATCCCCATTATCCCAGAGGCCACTCCCTTCTGGGTGTCAGATAGGCTGGAAAGGGACTGGAACTGGAACCTAAAGACCAGTTTTCGGTCAAATGGAAAAGCAAGCTCAGTTGTCAGCGTGGACGACGCCCTGGGCTTTCACAGAGAGGAGCAGATAGGATCGAAGCCCGCGGGGTTCATCAGAGTGTTGAACCGGCGTGGGGCCGAAAGCTCACAAAAACCCTAGGCAACCTGAGCAACAGTTGGCGGGTGGGGAGACATCAGCAGTGTCAGGCAAAGCAAGTCGGAGACGGTGGACGGCATTTCCAATCCAAAGCGTGGCCCAAAAAGGGCTGGTGGGTTTGATCTGGGTTTGCACTTGGATCCCTGTGCTCACTGTCTCTCTGGCCGTGGCTCAAACCCCCACCACCTCTGTGGTGTTGAGCGATGAGCAGGTAACAATGTACGCCCGTATCGTCTTGGAGATGGAGCCCCACCGGCAAGAGGCCCAAAAGCGCTCCCAAGCCACAAACGACCCAGCCAGCAAAGATCAAATCCGGCGAGAATTCATCCGCACCGCGACCGAGATCATCACTCGCCACGGTATGACTGTGCCCGACTACAACCGCATTACACTCTTGATCCGCTCCGAAGAGGGCAAAGCTTTGCAACAGCGCATTGAGGCCGAAATTCTCCGCCTGCAAAGCGAGGATCCCCGACCGCCAGTCCGATAAAAGTGACTGGTAAAAGTAAACTACCCGACACCCGCGCTATGCGCAGGGTGCGAGCTTTATCCCAATCCCTAGCGGCCCCAGAGGACAGCTAAGTTTCGGAATTTCAGGCG
>NZ_JBSSCV010000052.1:0-6496 GCF_054060065.1 Thermostichus sp. MS-CIW-37
GAACTGCGTGTGCCCTTACTGGCTTTGCGTTGGAGTACCGCCCTCAACCGGGAGTAGTGGTCTCGGACTCTGTTCAACTGCTGTCCATTCCAGTTCTTCCCCTCTGAGGTATGAGCGATATCTATCCTTCCCAAATCCACCCCAATCACCTTGTCGGTATCTTGTTGCCTGGGTGGTTTTTTCTCTACGCAAATCTGGATGTAGTAGGAGCCGTCTCTGCGCTTGACCAGAGTGGCCGATTTGGGATTGGAGCCCGCCAACTGTTCTCTCTGGTAACGGCCAATCGCCAGCTCAAAGCGCTCTCGACCCTCCACTGTGGTCAGCGACACCGTCCAGTCTTTCTCGCGGAACGAAAAGATACGAGCGTCATAGGTCGCGAAGCCCCCCTTGAACGCTTTGACGGGGCGGTTTTTCTGTCGGGCAACCTTGCGGGCACCGGCCAGCCGTCTGCAGACCTGCTGGTCGCGTAAGCGGGACGTAGTCCTTGCCAAGTTACTGGACAAGCCGAACCGGGCACGGATTTCGCGGTAGCACAGAGATTGAAGTTTAACGGCGTTGGTGACTTTCTCGGGCGTGTTTTGGTTGACCCAGTTCAACGCCTGCACAAAGGCATCCAAGGTCGCGTCCAACTTTGCGGCCTGCGACTGGGACACCTTGAGCTTACAGGAGACGGTCAGAACTTGGGTCATGGTTCTATCGTAACTTCCGCATTCCTCCCGACACTGACCCTACGGGTACAGTGCGGGGCTCCTGCGATTTCTAGCTGACCCTGCTCCGTTCAATGGTTTTACGGCCCATACCGTCAGCCAATAGCTTGGACGTTGAATCCAGGTTGAGCGGGCCACGGGGCCTGTCGGTCAAGAGGAACAAGTTTGAGCCTGCTTTCGATAACTGACTCGATATCTGATCCGTTTGCTCAACAAGGGAAATACGTTTGTCCAGCGATTGGAAGCTCCCCCTTCCAACAGCCGGCATACTGCAGTTGCTGAATTGCTCCTCTTCGATGCCTCTGGGAGTTCTGGGCATCTCGATCTTCGAGAGGGATCCCTGAGGTGGCCCATGTGAGTGAGGTGAAATCCTGGCAACCGAGCAGATCGATAACCCAAACTGAGGAGAGCTGACTATGAGTATGAGTATGAATAGGGCTTCTGCCTTCCCCTTAACCTGGCTGTGGACGGGATCCCTGGCCCTGGGGGTGACGGCCCTGGTGACCCGCCAAGTGATCTGGGGGCTCTTACCTTTGGCAGCAGCCTACCCTGCCATCCGCCGCCGCGAAGAACAGCTTGGCCAAGTTCTGGAACAGACCTGGACACAGCAGCAACAGACAGCAACCCAACTGGAGACCCTGCAAGCGCGTTTCGAGGTGCTGGACGCTCGGCTCACTGCTGAACCGTCCCTTCTGCAGCAGACCTTGGCTTCCCCGGCTGAAGCCATTCAAGAGCTCGAGCAGAAAGTAAAGGTTTTGGAGCCCATCTGGGTACAGCAGCAGCAGACGGCGGCCCAACTGGAAACATTACAAGGGCGGATCGACGCCCTCGAAGCTCGGCCCACGTCTCATCTGTCCGTGCGGCAACAGCTGGCCCCCATCACCCAGGCCATCCAGCAAATCCAGCAGCGGTTAAAAGCCGTGGAGCTGCGGTTGAATGCTCTGCCGACATCCCAGCCCCAAGTGACTTTGGAGCAACTGGAGTTGGTGCAGGCGCAACTCCAACACCTGCAGCAGCTGGTGGCATCCCAGCCGAACCCTGCTTTTCCCCGCAAAGCCCTGGGGGTGTTCATCGACGCGGCCAATCTCCACGCCAGCGCCCAGCAGTGGGGATCCCATCTCGACTATCCCAGTCTGCTCAGCTGGCTGGCCCAGGGCAGATCCGAGATGGAAGTGCATGTCTACAGCGGGGTAGATCGCCACAACCTAGCTCAGCGTCGTTTCCTGCGGGAGTTGAGAAAACAGGGCTATCGGGTGGTCACCAAGCCGGTGGTGATCCACGCCAACGGCAGCCGCAAAGCCAATCTGGATGGGGAGCTGATCGTGGACTTGATGGCGATGCACTCCCACTACGAGACGGTGCTGCTGCTGAGTGGGGATGGAGATTTTGCGCCGGCCCTCGAGCATATCCGCCGCCAAGGCTGCCGGCTGGAGGTAGCCGCCTACAGGCCGAACACGAACCCGGCGTTAATTCGGATAGCCGACCAGTTCGTGGATTTGTGCGCTTGGCAGGGAACAGGAACGCTGTTGCCGCTGCCTGCAAAACAGACTCCGGCCACCGGCTGAACCTTGCCATCTCAGCGCCTGAACCTCGCTTGGATCAACCTTGTCCAAAAATTGGTATTCTCTCTGCCCTAAAAGGCAAGGATTCTTTCCCAGGCCACAGGATAATTCCTACTTCTTGGGCTACACCACCCTTGCGAGTGGTGGGGGATGCCATAACCCCGACTACTGGGATGAACTCCCAGATACTTTTCCTGCTGACATTGCTCTTGCTAACACTGCGCCATACTCAAGTTGGCGGAGTTCAACCAACAGCGTAGCACAAAGCCGCCCTTGCCGCGTCAGCGGGCTGTAGGCCTTAGGGCAGGGCTTGCAACCCAGTTTTCTTGGTCAACTTAACCCCAATCGGAGAATCCAGATGTCAACGCAGCTAACACAGCGGTTTGCGGAGGCAATGCACTATGCCCATCGCTGGCATGCTTCTCAGACCCGCAAGGGAACCGGGATCCCTTACCTCAGCCATCTGTTGGCCGTAGCAGCCATCGCCCTGGAGCATGGGGCGGATGAAGACGAAGCGATTGCCGCTCTGCTCCACGACAGCCTAGAGGACGGCCCCCACAACACAGGCGAGCCCCGGGCCCAGATTGAGCAACAGATCCGGGAGCACTTTGGAGAACGGGTGCTGCAGATCATCCTGGGATGTACGGATACCGAAAGCGATGGCTCCCGAGGCGAGCCCAAAGAAAACTGGAAAGAGCGCAAAACCGCCTACCTGAAGCACCTGGAGACGGCAAATGCCTCGGTTTTGTTGGTGGCCGCCTCTGACAAGCTGCACAACGCCCGCTGCATCTTGCGGGATTTTCGCCAACTGGGGGATGAACTCTGGCAGCGGTTTTCCGCCGGAAAAGAGGGATCCCTGTGGTATTACCGATCGTTGGCAGAGATTCTGAGGCGACGGCTGCCCGGCAATCTATCGGCGGAGCTTCAAGAGCTGGTGGCTGAGTTGCAATGCCAAGCTGGAGCGGTAATGCCTTGACAGAGACAAGCAGGGCTGAAGAAAATGCTGAGGGCAGCCCTATTCATCACACTTTTTGGGTCACGCACCTATGGTTCTCGCTGTTGGCACCCCTGCTCCTGGGTTTAACACCACTGACACCCAAGGCAACCAAGTCTCTCTGGCTGATTTTGCCGGCAAAACCGTAGTCCTCTACTTTTATCCCAAAGACGACACCCCCGGCTGTACCAAAGAAGCCTGTGGATTCCGCGACGCCTACGCCGACTACCAAAGCAAGGACGTGGTGGTGCTGGGGGTGAGCATGGACGACCAAGCTTCTCACCAAAAGTTCACCGAAAAGTACAACTTGCCTTTCCCCCTACTGGTGGATAGCAGTGGGGTGATCACCCGCGCCTACGATGTGGATGGGGGCGGCTATGCCAAGCGGGTGACCTACGTCATTGATGGCGAGGGCAAAATTGCCAAGGTCTACCAGAACATCAATACCGAAACCCATGCCCGCGATATTTTGGCGGACTTGGGGTTGTAAAGACTCTGTCTCTTTTCAGCACTCCTAGGTAGGTTCCCGGCCTTTGCGCATGAACGACGACATTCCGGTCGCCCGTCGCCAGTCCACTCCGGCGAAAAAAGCGCAAAGTTCGGTGCCTGCCCTGAGGTCCCGTCTAGTCTTGGGCCTGGTGCTGGTTGGGCTAGTGCTCCTGGCGGGTTGGGGGATAGAGAAGTTACCGGGATCCCAGCAGGCGGCGGATCCCCAAGTTCTGGAGGAAGCTGGTCAGCCCTCTCTGCCGCAGCCAACTGTGCAGAATGGGCGACCTTCTCTGTTGGGGCACTATGCCTATTCCGAAGCTCCTGCAGATAGCTTGCGGGTGGTGGGTAGCTACCGTGGTCGAGAGGTGCGCCTGCGCCAGGCGGCTGCCGAAAGTTACCTTCGCATGAGCGAAGCAGCTCAAGCTGCCGGGATCCGCCTTGTCCCCATTTCCGGGTTTCGCTCCATTGCGGATCAGGAATTCTTGTTTTTTCAATTGGCTCAATCCCGAGCCTTGCGACCCGAGGAACGAGCTGCTGTCAGTGCTCCCCCTGGCTACAGCGAGCACCACACTGGCTATGCCATCGACCTTGGGGATGCCGGGTTTCCGCAGTGGGATACTCAAGAAGCCTTTGAGACCACCCCGGCCTTCCAGTGGCTGCAGAGCAACGCGGCCCGCTTTGGCTTTGAGCTGTCTTTCCCCAGAAACAACCCTCAGGGGGTGAATTACGAACCCTGGCACTGGCGCTTTGTGGGCGACCGTGACAGCCTGGAGACCTTCTACGCTCCCCAAATCAAACCATTCCCAAATCAGCCCAATCAAACCGAGACTCCTACTCTCCCGTCTTCCAGAGGGAGAAGAGCTGGGAGTGAGGGCTGACTCCTTTGGGGAGAGAGGAAAGGGGGAGCTCCTTGGGACTACCGTCACGGCCCTCTCCCTTGCAGGGATCTCATTCCCCTCTTGAATGGGTTCACAAGCCTAAGCAAGCGGATGACGCGATTCGAACGCGCGACCGTCTCGTTGGCAACGAGAAGCTCTACCACTGAGCTACATCCGCGTCGGGAAATTTATGATGGCAAGTTTTGCGGTGGTTTGTCAAGTCAGGGATCCCTGGCGCATTTTGTTCCAGAATGAGAGAAGTTCATCTTTCTTTGCAGTTGCGCAAAGTCTGGGCGGGATCCCGGGCAGCGCCTGTTTGAGGGTATCACTATGCGGGTAGCCATTATCGGGGCCGGATTGGCCGGGTTGGTGACGGCAGTCGATTTGGTTGAAGCAGGACACGAGGTGCAGCTCTACGAGGCGCGGCCTTTTGTCGGCGGCAAGGTGGGATCCTGGCAGGATGCCGATGGCAACCACATCGAGATGGGGCTGCACGTTTTTTTCTGCAACTACAGCAATTTGTTTGCCCTGATGAAAAAGGTGGGGGCCTACGAGAACCTGCTGCCCAAGCAACACACCCACACCTTTGTCAACCGAGGTGGGCAAACGGCCAGTCTGGATTTTCGCTTTCCCCTGGGGGCGCCTTTCAACGGCCTCAAAGCTTTTTTCACCACCGAGCAGCTCTCTTGGGCGGACAAGCTGCGCAACGCCTTGGCGCTGGGCACCAGCCCTCTGATTCGCGGCTTGCTGGACTATGAAGGGGCAATGCGGCAAATTCGCGCCTTGGATCGGATGAGCTTTGCCGATTGGTTTCGGCGGCATGGGGGATCCGAGGGTAGCCTGAAGCGGATGTGGAACCCGATTGCCTATGCCTTGGGCTTTATCGATACAGAACAGATTTCTGCCCGCTGCATGCTGACGATCTTTCAGATGTTTGCCAGCAAAACAGAGGCTTCCAAGCTCAATCTCCTCAAGGGATCCCCGGACACCTATCTCACTCAGCCTATCGTCCGCTACATCCAAGCCCGTGGGGGCCAGATCCACACCCGCAGAGGGGTCAGCCGCATTGAAGTGAACGACTCTCCTCCCTACCCCGTGACCGGCTTGCTCTTGGCCAATGGAGAGCGGGTGGAGGCAGATGTGTATGTGTGTGCAACGGCAGTGGAAGGGGCCAAACGGCTGATCCCGGAAGTGTGGCGGCAGTGGCCTCAGTTCGACAACCTCTACAAGCTGGAATCCGTACCTGTGGCCACGGTGCAATTGCGCTTCGATGGCTGGGTGACGGAGCTGAACCCCCAAGGCCAGGCCAAACGAGCCAGCCAACACCCAGAGGCTCTGGGTATCGACAATCTCCTCTACACCGCCGATGCCGATTTTTCCTGTTTTGCCGATCTGGCCCTCACCAGCCCCGCCGACTACTACAAGCCGGGCCAGGGATCCCTGCTACAATGCGTGCTCACGCCGGGGGATCCCTTCATTTCCATGCCCAACGAGCAAATTGCCCAGCACGTGTTGCACCAAGTCCACGAGCTGTTTCCTTCATCCCGGCAACTGAACATGACCTGGTACAGCGTGGTGAAACTGGCCCACTCCCTCTATCGAGAAGCGCCGGGCATGGATCCCTATCGCCCGCAGCAAAAGACTCCCGTGCCCAACTTCTTTTTTGCCGGCAGCTACACCGCCCAAGACTACATCGACAGCATGGAAGGGGCCACCCTCTCCGGCCACCTGGCTGCTCAGGCCATTCTGGCTGCCCACAGGGATCCCTGATAGGAGCATGCCTCTAACCCCCAAAACCCTGAACTTTGCTGAATTTACTGAGCTTTAGGCGGTTTGGCAAAAGTCATTGAGAGGGATATAGTAGAC
>NZ_JBSSCV010000053.1:0-6406 GCF_054060065.1 Thermostichus sp. MS-CIW-37
GGAAATGTCCTTCACAGGAGTCACTGTTCGCGTCAGCGGGACGGAGTCCTTGAAGCCCGCACTCTTTCGCTTTAGCGGCGCGGAGCGCTTTGCGTTAGCATGAGTGCGGGAGTATGTCACATTCCAGCACTGCTTTTAAGATGAAGAGTGGAAATTGGCGCTCCCCTGACATCTCTTTTTTTGCTAAAGAACGCTTGCAGGGCATGGCTGAACTGCCCACAGGATTTTTGGAAGGCGCTCCAGATCTGGCTGTTGAAGTGCTTTCCCCCCGCAATACGGTTGAAGAAATTCATGACAAGCTGGTGGAGTACTTTGAAAATGGCAGCCGCCTGGTTTGGCTGGTTCACCCCAGCGAGCACTACGTCCTGGTGTATCGCAGCTCTCAAGAGCCTGACCGCCTCCTGAAATCGGTTGATCTTCTAGAAGGTGAAGAGGTTATTCCAGGATTTGCCCTGCCGGTGGCTCATCTATTCCAGAAGCTTTCCTTGTAACATCCCCCCGCCCTCACTCTAGCCAATAGAGCTTGGGCCTCCCAACCTTGCCATTGGGCATTCCTGCCCCGCGTCACAGAACGACTTGGCAGAGGAGTCGGTATCTCGACCCTGACTTTCCCGCCAGAGCGCGGAACTTGTAGCTCCCCGCACCCCTTGCAAGTTAAGTGCAGGGGGTTGCCCCTCTCGCCGACGGTCTATATTGAACTAGTTCGGGATCCGAAGAGGACGTCATTAGCGGTGCGGAGCACAATCAAGTGTCGATGGGGAAGGATAGCTCTGATAGGTTTCTTGGCAGCATTCCTCGCTCCTGCCCCTGCCATCTCTTTGCCTGCCTTCCCACCTCCTCCTGAGAAGACCTCGGCCCCAAACACTGCTTCCGAGTTCAACTGGCAGGGATCCCTCAAGTTGCTGCGGGGGGATCCCGTGGCTGCCCTGTCGGATCTGGATCGGGCGGTGCAGTTGGATCCCACCTATGCGCCGGCCTATGTGAACCGCAGCTACGTCTACAACCAGTTGCGCCAGCCGGAAGAAGCTCTGGCCGATGCGGAGCGGGCCATTCAGTTGAATGCAGGGATCCCAGAAGCCTACTTTAGCCGCGGGGTGGCCTATCTTCAGTTGGGGGATCGAGAAGCGGCGATGGCCGACTTTCGCCAGGCGTTGGCTCTCTTTTCCAAGAGTGGCAACTTTGCCGACCGAACCATCATGCAACAACTGCTGCGCCAGTTGGGGGTGGATTAGCCTTGAGTCTTTAGAGACTTGCGTTCTCCCAACCACTCTGATAAGGAAACTTCCTGAGCTTGCAGCCCAAAGACCTGACAAAAGGACTTCACCACCACCGGGGCCACTGCCGCCATCGTTACTCGGGGACAAAACTGAACCAGGGATCCCACCGGGCGATCAGGGATCCCACAAGGCACGATGGCCTCGAAGGCAGCTAGATCCGGGCAGACGTTGAGGGCAAAGCCGTGGTAGGTCACCCAGCGGGAGACCTTGATGCCGATGGCCGCCACTTTGCGCCCCTCCACCCAAACCCCTGTGAGGCCAGGGATCCGCTCCCCCCGCAGGCCAAAGTGGGCCACAGTTTCAATAAGCACCTGCTCCAGTTGGCGCAGGTACCAGTGGAGATCCAGACGGTGGCGCCTGAGGTTGAGGATCGCATAACCAACCCACTGGCCTGGCCCGTGGTAAGTGACTTCGCCGCCGCGCTCTACCCGCAGGATTTCTGGCCCTTGTCCAGAGAGGAATTCTGGGCGGGCAGCTGGGGATCCTATCTGTCCAGCCAAGCTCTTGAGGAACTTGGGATCCGCCCCTGCCCCCAGGGTGTAGACCGGCGGGTGGGTGAGCAGTAGGAGCCCATCTGGCAGCTGCGGATTGCAGATCAGGCGAGCCACCCTGGCTTGCTGCCAAGCCCAAGCGGTGCGATAGGGCACCTCTCCCGCCAGGTGAACCTCCAGAGGCGGAGATCCCAAAGAGCGCTCAAACACCTGCGAGGACATCTCAAAGACGGTTTTGCTGGAGAGCTCGCTGTGCCACCAGAAGATGACCAAAAGACCCCATCCCAGCAACGTCCACCTAGCCTACCGGCAGGTTGACCTGCGCCCGCAACCGCTCCAACAAGGCGCGAGGCTGCAACAGCCCCTCAATGCGGTCAATCGGCTTCCCATCTTTGAAGAGGATCAGCGTTGGCACCGCTTGAATGCCCCAGCGAGCAGCGATGGTTGGGTACTTTTCGGTGTCAACCTTCACAAAAGTAACCGCATCCCCCACCTGAGGTTTTACCTGCTCCAACACTTGCGCCATAACCTGACAAGGGCCGCACCAGGAAGCATAAAAATCCACCAGGATCGGGGTTTTGGATCCCTGAATCATGTCGTCAAAGCTTTTGAATTGCTGTTTGTGCGCCATAGGAAACTCCAAGGGTGTTCTGAAAAGCCTGAGATGAAATCTATTTGTAAGCTAACTGTTTGAGATTAAAAATTGGTGTGGAGATCTCGCCGCAGCCTGCTTCGGTTTCCCGGTAGGATGGCTAGGGTTCAGGAGAAGAGCTAGAGCGTACCCGTAGTCTAGGGTGTTGTGGTGGACAAAGGGGCAGACTTTAGCAGGGCTTAAGCACTTGTCTTTTTTTGAGGAGTGGGATCCCAATGGCAACAAGTAGCAGCATGGTGAATCGTGGCGTGTTGGCCACAGTGCTGGCCGGGGTAGGACTCAGCCTATGGGGGGCTTGGCGTTGGCTGTGGGATCCCTCGGCTTGGAGCCAGGTGGTGGCCGGGCTGCTGCTCAGCTTGGGAACGTTGCTGTACTGGCTGAAAACCCGCCCCGCTGACCAGCTGGTGGTGGAACCCAAGGGCTGGGGCATAGGCCGCAACACCTTGGAGCACTGGGTTATCCAGGCGGAGTTTGTGGCTCGCAACCTCAACCCCCTTTTGGAAGTCACCTTGGCCCAGGTGGAGCCGCGACTGCATTTGCTCAGCGCCGGATCCCTAGAAGGCATTCACACCCGCCTACGCCTGCGCTCTCGCCATCCGGATCTTCCCCCCCGGCAAGACAACTACTGGCAGGCTTATATCCTCACCCCCCAGAGCCAGACTGGCCTAGAAGTCGAGATCGAGCTGAAGGGGAAAGGGCTAGCGGATCTGCGCTCGGCCTGGCTCCAGCTGGACTACATCCAGTACGGGCGGCAGCGGCGCACCCTCAAGACCAGCCACCTCATCCTGCCGTTGCAAGAGGTGGAGCCCTTGCCGGAGCTGAACTGGCAGAAGCAGGGATCCCTCCTTTGGGCCGCCGTTCCCACCCATCTGCTGACCCCCAGCGATGACTTGGCCGAGGTGCTACGGCGGTATGTAGGCCCTCACATCCAGCCCGGCGATATGGTGGCCATCTCGGAAAGCGCCGTGGCTATTGTCCAGGGCAACTTCCGCCATCCCCTGCAGGTGCAGCCCGGCTGGCTGGCCCGCACCCTGTGCTACTTCTTCCCCTCCAAGACCAGTCTTTCAAGCTGCTACGGGATGCAGACTTTGATCGACTGCTCCGGGGCCTGGCGGGTGGTGTGGGCTTTTGTGGTGGGATCCCTGGCCAAACTGCTGGGGATCCCGGGGGTCTTTTATGCCCTGGCGGGGGAGCAGGCCGATCTCATCGACGACGTTACTGGCACCCTGCCTCCCTATGACCAGTTCATCGTGCTGGGGCCGCGGGATCCGGCCAAGTTGGTGGGGGATCTGCATCGGCAGACGGGCTACGAAGTGGCCATCGTGGATGCCAACGATCTGGGGCAGGTCAAGATCCTGGCAGCCAGCCCCGGCGTAGAGCGGGAGCTGGTGGAGCAAGCCCTGGGCAAGAACCCCGCCGGCAATGCCGCTGAACAAACCCCCCTTGTGCTGATCAGGAAGATGACACCTGACTGAGGCTCTGCTGGGATCCGAGGGCTTGCATCGCCTGGTGAGTGGAGAGGAAGAAGCGCTCAGCGCCCACTTTCTCCACAAACCCAGCCTTTTGGAGGCGATCCATTACCGGCCCCTTCACCTCGGCTATGGCAAAGCCCACCCCTGCCTGCTGCAAACGTTCCACCAACTGGGTCAGCACTTCCAAAGCGCTGCCGTCGATGAAGTTGATGGCGCTGGCAACGAGCAGCACCTGCTCCACTGTGGGTCGCGCCGCCACCTCTCGCAGCAGATACTCCTGCAAGTAGGCTGCGTTGGCAAAAAACAGGCTCTCGTCCACCCGCACTGCCAAGATACGGGGATCGGTAATCACCTCATGGCGCTGCACGTTGCGGTAGTGCTCCGTACCGGGCACCTGACCCACGATGGCAATGTGAGGACGGCTGGCCCGCCAAAGAAAGAGCAGGATGGAGACTAACACCCCTATTCCGATCCCCTGCTCCACTCCGATCCCCAGCACACTGGCAAAGGTTACCAACCAAACCAGGGCATCGCCACGGTCGTAGCGCCAGCTTTGCAGCAGGGGGTGAAAATCCACCAGGGCCAGCACCGCCACCAGAACAATGGCCGCCAGGGTGGTCTGGGGCAAGAAGGTGAACAGGGGCATCAGCCAGATGACCGTCAAAGCCACCAACAGGCCGGTGATTAGGGAGGCCAGGCCACTGTTGGCGCCTGCTTGAAAGTTCACCACCGACCGGCTGATGCCTCCCGTTACCGGATAGCCGCCACTGCAGGCTGCTGCCAAGTTGGCTGCCCCCAAAGCCACCAGATCTTAGTTGGGATCCACCTTCTGCCGCCGCTGGCTAGCCAAGGACTGCCCCACGGCATAGCTCTCCGTGAAGCCCACCAAGCTGATGGCCAAGGCTGTGGGCAGAAGCGCTGTCCACTGTCCCCAGCTCAACGAGGGAAAGCCCAAGGGGGGCAACCCGGAAGGAATGGAGCCAACAACGGATACCCCTGCCCTCTCCGAGAGGTTTAGGCCCCAGACCAACAGGCTGGTCACGAGCACAGCCGCTAGCGGTGCCCCCTTGGTCAAAATCAAGGCCCAACTTGGAGGCACACCCCAACGCCGCAGTTGGTGGGGCAACTTTCGCTGAGCGTACACCAGCAGGGATACGGCCAGCAGCCCTAGGCCAAAGGTTGCCCAGTTCACCTTGTCCAGGCTTTGCCACAGCCGCTGCACCAACAGCAAGAAGGACTCCGTATTGGCGATCTTGACCCCCAGGAGGTGGCGGAGCTGGCTGAAGCCGATAATCAAAGCTGCCGCGCTGCCAAAGGCAGTCACCACCGCATGGCTGAGGAAATTGGCCAAAAATCCCAGCCGCAACAACCCCATCGCCCCTTGAATCAAACCCACTTCCAAGGCCAGGCCTAAAGCCAACTGCCCGTACTCCGGGCTGCCCGGCAAGGACTCCGTCCCGCTGACGCGACCGGCCAGCGGCTCTAACCCTGCCGCCACCAAGAGGGAGATGATGGCCACTGGCCCTACCGCCAAGGCGCGGCTGGATCCCAGTAGTCCATAGACGATCACCGGCAAAATACTGGCGTACAGGCCCACTTGGGGGGGCAACCCGGCCAACAGGGCATAGGCCATGCTCTGAGGCACCAGCAGAATAGCCACCACAAGGCCGGCGATCAGATCTCCCGGCAAATCTGATCGCTGATAGTGGAAGACCCAAAGGGACTCCTTAGCAAAGGGCAGGTACCGCGCCAGGATCCCTTGCCCCCCAGAGGAAGTAGAAGGGATCCCACTCATAGCGCCTGACCTCGGTTCCAGGGCATGCGAGCCAAGAGCAGAGCCATGCCACAGGTGTTGGTTACACCCGCAAACACCAGCCCAGCGCCCACAAAGCCACTCAGCAGCAGCCACCAGGGGTTGACAAAGGCCCCCAGAAGGGTTCCGGTGAGCACCAGGGATCCCGCCGCAATCTGCACCTGCCGCATGATGGAGATGGGCGCATTTTGGGTGCGGGTAACGGGCAGCTTGGCCGCTTTCCAAGCCTCGATCCCGCCCTTGAGGCTAATCACCTCCGGCCAGCCGCGGTCTAGCAACTGACAACCGGCGCGGATGGAGCGGCTGCCCATGCGGCACTGCAACACCACCGGCTTCTCTGGCGTGGAAGCAGGCACTTTGGCCGGGTCAAAGGTAGATAGGGGCATGTTGATGGCCCCCGGGATCCGCTCATCGGCATATTCTCCCGGCTCCCGCACATCAATGAGCTGGACTCGCCCCTGATCCAGCCACTGTTTTAAGGTCAGGGCATCGATCTGATACATTTACGCTGAACACTGCTGAGCACTACTGCTCAACGGTGAAGCGATAGCATTCTGTCCGTTTCCAAACAGAACGGCGGTATCCCGCAAAGCCCTGAGCATGACGCCCAGAGCGCCTTGCCAATCTCGTGGTAGCCTATGGTTGCACTTTGGGCATCTAAACACCTTTGCGCCACCCAACTTAGTGTGGATGTGCCCGCA
>NZ_JBSSCV010000054.1:0-6184 GCF_054060065.1 Thermostichus sp. MS-CIW-37
TTGGCTTGCCAACTGCAGGGCTACCGTTCGCGCCAGCGGGCCGGAGGCCTTAAGCCCGCCCTGTACTGCGAAGCAGTCAGGGTCGGGTAGTTTACGAATAACTCCCATCCATTTCCACCCGCTACTGCAGGGATCCCCAGGGGGCATTGGGCCGATAATGGACAGGTAGCGTTGGGGGCTGCCAAGCATGCTGGAGATGATCTTTAACGGGGCTAACTGGTTTGCTCTGCCCTTTTGGGCCTTGATGATTCTGTTGCCGGGTTGGAAGGTAACCCGCAAGGTGATGGAATCGCTTTTGCCCATCGCTATTGTGGCGGCGGTTTATTTGTATCTTTTGGTCACCGGGTTCAACGCGGATGTTCTCAAGGAATTTTCCGACCCTCAACTGTCTCTGACCAGCCTAACCGACCTATTCAGTCAACCCGCTGTTATGGCGACGGGATGGGTACACTACATCGTCATGGATTTGTTTGTGGGCCGCTGGATCTTTTTGGAAGGGTGGGATAAGCGAGTATGGACAACCCATTCTCTGATTTTGTGCTTGTTTGCCGGGCCTGTGGGTCTGCTCTCCCATTTGCTTACGGTGGCAATTGTACAGACGACTCGCCAGAACCGGCCCAGTGCTCCTCAACCTGACAAAGGCACAGAAGTACCGCAAGAATCCATCTAGCCCCTGCTCGGCTTTATGGCTCTTTCCGATGCACAGGGTGCAAAATGAGCAGCGTGGGATCATCCTCGACCTCAACGTTGCTGCCACGCAGCTCCCCAGCGCTACGTACTCGCCAGCACACAGGGTGGTTCCCGAGTGCCTTTAGGTGCCGTTGTAAACAACAACCACAAAACCCACTGAGGTCGGATCCAACCGTCAGGCTGTCGGGTTTAGGGCCTACAGCCCGTTTACGCGAACAATGCGCCCTGTGCTGCTGTGGGCGAGAGCGGCTGACTACCCTGGCACTGCAGGCAGCGTAGCACAAAGCCGCTTTAAAGGGCGGGGCTTCAAACCCAGTTTTTCGGTAACCGAATTCTTGTATTCTGAAACCCTGACATACTCCCCGCCCTACTGGCTTGCTTCCGCGCAGCGATGGGACGGGGCCTTAAGCTCAGTCTTCGGGTAAACAGGAGTGCAAACCTCTCATGACTGCTACCTTTGTTCACACACCCTTGGCGCAAACTGTTCTGCCTCGCCCTTCCCGAACTCGGGATCTCCTGCTGGTTCTGGGGGGAAGTTTGTTCGTAGCTGCCTTGGCTCAGGTGCGGATCCCTCTGCCCTTCACGCCGGTACCGATTACCGGGCAAACCTTTGGGGTGATGCTGGTGGGGGCAGGCTTTGGGGCACGGCTGGGCTTTCTCACGTTGCTGGTGTACCTGCTGGAAGGGATCCTGGGATTGCCCTTCTTCAGCGGTGGCGGATCCGGGCTTAGCCACTTGGCGGGGGCGACGGGGGGCTACCTATTGGCTTTTCCCCTAGCTGCGGGGCTGATGGGCTGGTTGGTGGAGCGCTGGGGCGTGGATCGCAACCCCTGGAAGATGGCGCTGGCGATGTTATCCTGCTCAGCTCTGATTTTTTTGCTGGGAGCCACTTGGCTGGGGGTGTGGCTGAACCAGAATGTTGAGCCCACCTCGATCTTGGCCGTCCTCAACAAAGGGGTCTTCCCTTTTATCCCAGGAGACTTGGTGAAGTGCGGACTGGCGGCAGTGCTGCTGCCCACCATCTGGCGCTGGGTGGGTCGGGAAAGGCCACCGGCAGACTCCTAGCCCACTGGGCAAGAGCAGCAACTCTAAAGACCGCTCCGGCAAAGCAGAAGGGGCCTGGGATTAGCCTCGGGTCGGAAAATCTAAAAAAAAGATAACAGCTCCGAGGATTTGGCCTTTTTTCTGAGATTCTAAAAACTGTGCTCAATGCGATGTTCAATACGGCCTATTCATGGAGCTTTTCTTTATATTGCTCTAGAGTTTTATAAGTCGCTGACTGGTCGCGGCAGAGCCCCCTTGTGGGGCTTTTTATTTTCTATCTGCCGACCGGAAAAAGTTGAACTCAACCTACTATGGTCATTCCAAGCTATAATTTGATCTCTATAGACTCCCTAAATAGACGGGAACCCCGTCAGGCAACAGACGCGCCGGATCCCAGAAGCATCCCGGTGGGTAGTCATTCAGTCCTTGACGGGCACCTTCTTTTCCAGCCACTGAGCCACTTGATCCGCCAGATCAACTCCTTCCAACTGACAGAGTTCTCGCAGCATCGTTGGGCTGGTTACATTCACTTCGGTTAGTCGTTCCCCGATAACATCGATCCCGACAAAATACAGCTTCTCCTGCCTGAGCACCGGCGCCAAAGCCCCGCAGAGAGCCCGTTCTTTTTCGGTAATCTTGGTTTTTTCCACTCGACCGCCGGCGGCAACATTGCCCCGAAAATCGCCCTCTCCAGGGATCCGATTGACGGCGCCCAAAGGTTCTCCTTCCAGCAACAAAATGCGTTTATCTCCTGCCGCCGCCTGTGGCAAATACTCTTGCACCATCACGGGCAGCCGACCAAATTGGGTGCTCATTTCAATCAACGAGTTGAGGTTTGGATCCCCGGCATTGACCCTCAGGATCCCTTCCCCACCTTTGCCACCCAAGGGCTTGAGCACCGCCTGTCCTTCCTGTTCAACAAACTGACGCAGCAGACGCTTGTTGCTGCTGACTCGGGTGCGCGGGATCCACTCTTGAAATTGCAGGGCATAGAGCTTTTCGTTGGCCGAGCGGATCCCGGCAGGATGATTGAGCACCAGTGTGCGGCTGGGAGAGAGACGATCCAAAAGGTAAGTGGCATAGAGATAGGCCGCATCTACCGGCGGATCCTTGCGCATCCACACCGCCTGCATTTGGCTCAGGGGCAGCAGTTTCTGGTCTTTGACCTCATACCAGGGATCCGCTTGCAGATCCAACCGGATTTCCTCAAGGGATCCCCAAGTTTCCCCTTGATCCCAGTAGAGATCCGCCAGGCCCAGGCAGAAAATGCGGTGTCCCCGTTTCTGCAGAGCTTCCATCAGGGCAATGCTGGTGTCATGGCCCACCTGCAACTGAGGCAATGGATCGACAATAAAAGCTACCTGCATGGGAGGTGTGGTTCACTGACGAAAGGCTGCCCCGAGTATGCAACAAATCGGAGCCGATTGTGCTCTGCTGGCAGGCTGTTTCCACAAGAGAAGACCCCCTCTGGAAAGCTCGATGCAGGGTTTTCTTTTTAATATCCTCTTAACCTCGACAGGCGACGCAAACGTTAGCTTGATAGGTGGGATCCCCAGTTGGCCCCCAGTTTACGGCTGGGTTGGCCGGGTTTCTGGCCTAACTGTGAGGAATGCTCCATCCGTGAGTGCTCCCCCTTCTCAACCCTCAGAGCCGGTTCGCATTGAAACCACGCGGGACTTGCTGGAAGCCTTGCGTGAGGGGCGCTCCCTGGTGGGTGCCAACCTAGAGAATGCCTATCTCTCGCGGGGCCTATTCGACCGCATTCAGATGCCCAAATCCAATTTGACGCGGGCTAACCTGCGCTCGATCAGCCTGCAGCAAGCCGACCTACGTCTGTGCAACTTTCGCCGCGCTGAGCTAGAGCGGGCCAATTTTACCGCCTCAGATCTACGGGGATCCAGCTTTAGCCAGGCTCTGGGGGACTACAGCAACTTTACCGCCGCCAAACTGGACAAAAGCAGCTTTCAGGGGGGCCGTTTCAGCCATGCCATCTTTCGCGAAGCCAGCTTGGTGGCTGCCAACCTAGCGGAGGGGAACTTCTTTGCCTCCGACTTCCGCCAGGCTAACCTATCTCGCTGCAACCTCTCCCAGGCTGCCTTGGTGAGTTGCCAGCTTCAGTTTGCCAACCTGGAACAGGCCATTTTGGTGGGGGCCAACCTACAGGATGCTCAGATTGAAGATACGCTCTTCAGTGGAGCCGATTTTACCGATGCCAAACTCTCCGATGAGACGCGCAAGCTCTTAATCGAGCGGGCCAGCGGCACCAACGAGCTTACCCAACGGGATACCCTCAACACTTTGCTGGCGGGTTTGCAGCCCAAGTCGCGTAAGCTTTTTGGCTTGCTGTGAGGTTGGAGCTGTCAGACACAACTGGGCTGAGGAGAAAGCTCAAAACCGGCTGAGGTCGATCCCAGCTTCCCGGGCCATGGCTCCTATCCCTTTGGCCTTGAGGGTCTTCAGGGCCTTGGTGGAAAGGCGCAGACGAACAAACCGCTTACCCTCTTCCCACCAGATGCGCTTCCACTGCAAATTGACTTCCTGCAGGCGCTTGGTGCGCCGGTGGGAGTGGGAGATGGCAAAAGCGTTGTTGCGTTTCTTGTTGGTTAGTTGGCAGCGACGCGCCATGGGATGAAAGCAAACTCAGCCTAGCTATCGTAAGGCATCTTTTTGTTGGGCAGCAAGCTGAAGTTGACTTTGCAACTGGGCTAGCTCTGCCTTCAGTCGGTCAAAGGTTTGTTGGCAGTGGTTAACGCTTTTTAGGGGCAGCTCTTCATTTTTGGCAATGCAGGTCACCTGTACAGAGCCGTCGGCAGCCTGACGGGTGCGATCCACAAACACTTCCACCGTGACCAGTTTGGTGTAGGGATTTTTTCCGGGAGGCTCACCGGCCACCCAGTAATCAGGGCTGCTGTGGAGGACATTGAGTTGGCAGCGCTCCAAAACGGCGCGGATCGACTCGCTTAGCTGCTCGGCTGAGCCCACAAGCTGGGTAACGCAAGAGTATCGAGCCATAGGACAAGCAAGTCACCACGGTTATCCTACCATCAAGTTTTCGGCTCCTGCAGCCAAAGGCGAACCGGCAAAATTGCGCTCAAGAGTACTCTACACCGGCTCGGTTAGCCCTGCTGCGAGGAGGTGAATTACGTTAGAACATGAACAACTCCCAGGAGAGTTGCCATGTTTAGGGTCTCCTGTTTGGCTCATTCTCTTTTGCTACTGGGATCCCTGGGCCTGGGTTGGATAAGCGTGTCTTTTGCCCACGCGCAGCCCTTTCAGGCGGGCGACCTGGATGGGGATGGCCGTTTGACGGTGCAGGATCTCAACCTGTTGGGGGCCTACTTGCGGGGAGAACGGGGATTGACCGACGACCAGATCCGAGCTGCCGATGTCGACCAGGATGGACGGATCACAGAAGCCGACTGGCAAGTGTTGCAGCAGCGCATTCAGGCAGCAACGGATGTGCCCACAGGACAGGTGCAGTTGGATTCCGCCTATTCGGGACAGGTGGTGGATCGGCTGACGGGGCAGCCCTTGGCCGGGGCGGAGGTGGCCATTCCGGGGGCGGGTATTTCGGTGCGCACCGATGCCCAGGGTCGGTTTCGCCTGCCAGGGCCGCTGCCGGCAGAAGAAATTTTGGTGGCGCGGCTGGAAAATTACTTGCCTTATTCCCAAAGTACAGGCAGCGGTCAAGCCAGCGGGGATCGGCCTTGGCAACTGCAGTTGGAGCGCTGGGATCCTAATACGACTTTGGTGCTGGAGGCGAATGTCATCCGCCTGGGGGATAACCAGTACTCGCCGGAATCGGCTGCCGCCGGGCAATTTTTGGGCCCTGCCCAAGGGGTGGAGATGACCCGCTCTTTCACTTTGCAACGCCTGCCTTCCCGCCCACCGGTTTTGCGGATTGGATCCCTGATTGGGTTGGATACTGCCGCCGCCTATCGGGCCGGTCAATCCCGGATCCCCAGTGCCAACATGTCTCCCATGCAGGTCATCCTGAACGGAGTGGAAGTCGAACAGATTCACCTGGGGGGAGATAACCTACAGATTCCCCTGCCGCTGCAACCTCTGCGCCTGGGCCTGAACACTGTTACCCTGCGCACTGGCAAAACCCTGATTCAGCCCCCCATGGTCACCCGTGGTCCCCAAGTGCCGATCAGCATTCCCCTTTTCGGGGGATCCCTGCACATCTCGGTGCCGCTGGGAGGTGATACAGTCATCCGGCACGGCGGAGCCTGGGTGGATCATGACGATGTGCAGTTGGCTAACGTAACCATCGAGATCCCCAAGTAAACTACCCGGCCCTGACTGCTTCGCAGTACGGGGCGGGCTTAAGGCCTCCGGCCCGCTGGCGCGAACGGTAGCCCTGCAGTTGGCAAGCCAACCACGGGCCTCTAGGCTGGTTTACGACAGCCCCAAGCTTGGCAATCATGTTGGCCCCATTCCAGTCCGC
>NZ_JBSSCV010000055.1:0-2500 GCF_054060065.1 Thermostichus sp. MS-CIW-37
AAAAATTTTGGGTTGGATATCTTGACGGGGTGGTGGTGGTGGGGATAGGGTAGTAAAGCGCTGATGAGGCCACCAGCCCCGGCGTCCCAGAACCTTGACAAGTAAGCTGTTCAGTCAACCATCGCCCGGCAAGCAGCAAAACAGACCCCCTGAGGGTGCTGTGGCTGCATATTCAACCCTGTCAAGTTTCCATTTTTCCAGAGACAAGCTCTTGAATTGACACGGAGAGTTTGATCCTGGCTCAGGATGAACGCTGGCGGTATGCTTAACACATGCAAGTCGGACGGACACCTTCGGGTGTTAGTGGCGGACGGGTGAGTAACACGTAGGAATCTACCCTCAGGCGGGGGATAACAGCTGGAAACGGCTGCTAATACCCCATACAGGCGGAAGCTGAAAGGAGCAATCCACCTGAGGATGAGCCTGCGTCGGATTAGCTAGTTGGTGGGGTAACGGCCTACCAAGGCGACGATCCGTAGCGGGTCTGAGAGGATGGCCCGCCACACTGGGACTGAGACACGGCCCAGACTCCTACGGGAGGCAGCAGTGGGGAATTTTCCGCAATGGGCGCAAGCCTGACGGAGCAATACCGCGTGAGGGAGGAAGGCCCTTGGGTTGTAAACCTCTTTTCTGGGGGACGAAAGCTGACGGTACCCCAGGAATAAGCCTCGGCTAACTCCGTGCCAGCAGCCGCGGTAAGACGGAGGAGGCAAGCGTTATCCGGAATTATTGGGCGTAAAGGGTACGTAGGCGGCTGGCCAAGTCTGGGGTTAAAGGCCACAGCTCAACTGTGGGAAGGCCCTGGAAACTGGCCGGCTAGAGTGAGGTAGGGGTTGCGGGAATTCCCGGTGTAGCGGTGAAATGCGTAGAGATCGGGAAGAACACCTGAGGCGGAAGCGCGCAACTGGGCCTCAACTGACGCTGAGGTACGAAAGCTAGGGGAGCGAATGGGATTAGATACCCCAGTAGTCCTAGCCGTAAACGATGGACACTAGACGTTGGCCGTATCGACCCGGTCAGTGTCGGAGCTAACGCGTTAAGTGTCCCGCCTGGGGAGTACGCACGCAAGTGTGAAACTCAAAGGAATTGACGGGGGCCCGCACAAGCGGTGGAGCATGTGGTTTAATTCGATGCAACGCGAAGAACCTTACCAGGGCTTGACATGCCGCGAACCCTGCGGAAACGTGGGGGTGCCTTCGGGAGCGCGGACACAGGTGGTGCATGGCTGTCGTCAGCTCGTGTCGTGAGATGTTGGGTTAAGTCCCGCAACGAGCGCAACCCTTGTTCCTAGTTGCCAGCATTGAGTTGGGCACTCTAGGGAGACTGCCGGTGACAAACCGGAGGAAGGTGAGGATGACGTCAAGTCAGCATGCCCCTTACGCTCTGGGCTACACACGTGCTACAATGGCGCGGACAAAGGGTCGCGAGCGCGCGAGCGTGAGCCAATCCCAAAAACCGCGTCTCAGTTCAGATCGCAGGCTGCAACTCGCCTGCGTGAAGGCGGAATCGCTAGTAATCGCAGATCAGCATGCTGCGGTGAATACGTTCCCGGGCCTTGTACACACCGCCCGTCACACCATGGGAGCTGGCCATGCCCGAAGTCGGAGCACCCGCCGAAGGCAGGGCTGGTGACTGGGGTGAAGTCGTAACAAGGTAGCCGTACCGGAAGGTGCGGCTGGATCACCTCCTTTTAGGGAGACCTACCTTGGGGCATCTGAGGGGAGTTAGACCACCCTCAGGCCAGCAAAGGTTATCCCAGGTCGGTCGGGGTTGAGGGGATGGTTGACTGGGGTTCTGGGGGAGAGCCAAGGGAAGGGCTATTAGCTCAGGTGGTTAGAGCGCACCCCTGATAAGGGTGAGGTCCCTGGTTCGAGTCCAGGATGGCCCACTGTTTGTCCTCGAGAAGGGAGAGCTAGCAAGCTAGAAGCGAGCTGGCCAAGCTGAGGGCAAAGCCAGAGGGTGGGTGCAGTCTGGATTGGGGGTATAGCTCAGCCGGTAGAGCGCTGCCTTTGCACGGCAGAAGTCAGCGGTTCGAGTCCGCTTACCTCCACCACTTTGGTGAGGAGCCGGGAAGGGGTTCTCCAGTTGGATAGGTTGACGACCGGGCTAGGGGTTTGGGTCCGAGCACAAGCCTCCAGCCGGGTTGAGCCGGCCAGCACTTTGAAAACTGCATAGCAAGAGAGCAGCATGCTTCTGGGTTGAGCCCTCCGAGCCTTGGCTTGGGGGAAGCAGCAGCAACCTGGGGGCATGAGGCAGGTAGAACACCAATGTTACGTGAGGTGAAAAGGTCAAGTCAGTTAAGGGCGCACGGTGGATACCTAGGCACGCAGAGGCGAGGAAGGGCGTGTTACCGACGAAACGCTGCGGGGAGCTGGACAAAAGCGGTGATCCGCAGGTTCCCGAATGGGGCAACCCGGCAAGGCGCAAGCCTTGTCACCTTTGGCTGAATCCATAGGCCAAAGGGGCGAACGCGGCGAACTGAAACATCTTAGTAGCCGCA
>NZ_JBSSCV010000056.1:0-4925 GCF_054060065.1 Thermostichus sp. MS-CIW-37
AGGTTCTGGGACGCCGGGGCTGGTGGCCTCATCAGCGCTTTACTACCCTATCCCCACCACCACCACCCCGTCAAGATATCCAACCCAAAATTTTTGGCAAGTTTTTGGCGAGAATAGCAGGGAAAAGAAGAAATAAAACTGTTTGAATATTGACATTCTGACTGCAGAGTTAATAAGATGGTTGCGAGGGTCAGGTTTTGGAGAAACTGCGATGCTGACTTTGCGTAAGCGGGAAGAGAGGGGTCATGTCAAGCTCAGTTGGCTTGATACTTACCACTCATTTTCTTTCGGGGAGTACTACGACCCTCGCTACATGGGCTTCCGGGCTTTGCGGGTGATTAACGATGACCGAATCCGCCCGAGTGCTGGCTTTCCGACCCATGGGCACCGGGATATGGAGATCGTTACTTATGTTTTGGAAGGGATCCTTGAGCACAAAGACAGCTTGGGCACGGGATCTGTGATTCGTCCTGGCGAAATTCAACGGATGACAGCGGGCACAGGGATCCAGCACAGCGAGTACAATCACTCGGCGGATGAGGAGGTTCATCTGCTGCAAATTTGGATTTTGCCGGAGCAGGAAAACCTAGATCCCAGTTATGAACAAAAAGCGACGGGTTTAGCAGAGCATCCCAATGAGTTTTGTTTAATTGCCTCTCGGGATGGACGCCAGGGATCCGTGATTGTGCATCAGGATGTGAATCTCTACGCGGGGTTGATTGAGCCGGGACACACCATCTGCCAATATTTGGATGAGAAGCGCTACGGATGGCTGCAGGTGGCTCGCGGCAATGTGACCCTAAATGGCTTGTTTTTGCGAGAAGGAGATGGCGTGGCTATTGCTAGGGAAAGCGAGCTCAACCTTTTCAGTGAGAAAGGTGCTGAGGTGCTGCTGTTTGATTTGGCCTGAGGATGACTTTTGGCTAAGTTCTGGCCGTTTGCCTCAAGTTCATAGTCGTTTCAGGCTGGGGTGAGACGTCCGGGCTACTGAGAGAAGCCTTCTGACCTGTGCATTATTGCTCCGCAACGCTAACGCGAAGGCGCGACCGACGCTTCGGGTGTGGGCGCAGTGTCTTAGTTCGAATCGAGGTGGCCATAGGTCTTTTGGGATCCCAACTTTTTCTGCTGCTTTCAAGTCCTTTCAGGGGGAGAAGTGGATCCTTTTTTCTTCAGGGTCTTGCTGAGTGAACTGAGAAAGAACTTGCTGCCAAAGTTGAGCAGTCTGGGATCCCTTTCCTTTGGCGTACAGGAGGCGGGCTCCTTCCTGTTGGGGATGGGGCTGTAGGCACAGCCAGAGGTAGGTCGCAGGCAGATGGCGGAGGTACTGGGGCCACTCAATGGCGGTGATCCCACCTTGGCTCCAAAGTTCTTCTAGCCCTAGGTCTTCCAGGAGTGTGGACTCTCTCCCACCGGCGCGAGCGGCAGAAGAGGGCTCCAGACGGTAGAGATCGCAATGGAAAAGAGGGATCCGTCCGGTGTGGTATTCCTGCACCAGCACGAAGGTGGGGCTGTCGATGGGTTCAGGGATCCCTAAGCCCTGCCCCAGCCCCTGCACAAAGGTGGTTTTGCCGCTGCCCAGATTACCTTCGAGAAGAATGACCAAGCCGGAAGTGGAGCCGAGGCTGCGGCTGGGAGGGGGAGATTTTTGTTGACCTAAAGGGGCGAGGAAGCCAAGGGCGGCTTGAGCTACGAGGGCCCCTAGTGATTGGGTAGCAGCGGCGGATGGTAGCAGCAGAGGGGAGGCTTGCTGCCAGGGCTCTTCATTCTGTTCGCTGGCCATGGCTTACAACTCCTTTGGGGCGGGGATCCCAGGCGAGGAAGTTGCCTCGTTTGGGTGAACAGAAACGCGTTTGGGAGCTGTCAAGATTGCGGCCAGGCCTGCTCCAATGAGCAACAGGCTCACCCCCTGCGCCACCCGCAGGGATCCCAGCATGAGGCTATCGGTGCGCAGGCCTTCGATCCAGAAGCGCCCCAGGCTGTACCCCACCAGGTAGAGGCCCAAGAGGGTGCCGGGGGGAAGCTGGCGCCGGTAGCTTAAAAAGAGCAGGAGCCCGAAGAGACCAAAGTTCCAGAGGGATTCGTACAAAAAAGTGGGATGGACGCGCGATCCATCAGGCAGCTGCAGTTGTACCCACAGAGGGCTATCCGGAGGCAACACCTTTCCGTAGGCTTCGTTGTTGAAGAAGTTGCCCCAACGTCCGATCCCCTGACCAAGGCTGAGGGAGGGAACAAGGCAATCGGCTAGCAACCAAAAACTCAGCCGGTGCCGCCGGGCGAACAGGTAAAGCGCCGCACTGCCGCCGATCAAGGCACCGTGAATGGCAATGCCCCCCTGCCAGAGGGCCAAGACCTGCCACCAAGGGCCATCTCGATAGCGTTCCCACTCAAAGGCCACATAGTACAGGCGAGCAAGGGGCAGGGATCCAACCACCAACCACACCAGCAGATCAGGCATGGAACTGGGGGGAAGGCCACGCCGAGCTGCCAGATGGCGAGCCAGGAGCAAGCCCAACACCATTGCCAGGCCGATCAATAAGCCATACCAGCGCAGGCTGAGCGGCCCCCAACTAAACACAACCGGGCCGGGGGATTGTAAGACCAAAGTCATGACCGTGGGGACATTCCTGAGCAGATCCCTTTAGCCCACTCTACCCGCTCTGCAAGGCTGTGCAGAAGACCTGCCCTCACCCCCAGCCCCTCTCCCAGAGGGAGAGGGGAGTTAGGAACCGAGGCAAGGTACGAGCTGACTGCAGTTGGAGGGAGAGGGATCCGCTCAGAGCAAGGCGACAATGTTAGAATGCAGGCTCGATTTTCCACCACGACTCCTGGGGGGGATGCGGGTTATGGCCCGGAAAGCCGCTGCTGTGAACACTGCTGATGACTCGGACAAATTGAATTCAGAAAAACGCAAAGCCCTGGAGCAGGTGTTAAGCCAGATCGAGCGGAATTTCGGCAAAGGGGCAATCATGCGCCTGGGAGATGCCACCCAGATGCGGGTGGAGACCATACCCAGTGGGGCCATCACCCTCGACTTGGCCTTGGGCGGAGGTTACCCAAAAGGGCGGATTATCGAAGTCTTTGGGCCGGAATCTTCTGGGAAAACTTCAATTGCCCTACATGCCATCGCCGAAGTGCAAAAACAAGGGGGAACGGCAGCTTTTGTGGATGCGGAACATGCGCTGGATCCCACTTACGCAGCAGCTTTGGGGGTTGATATTCAAAACCTGTTGATCTCCCAGCCGGACACGGGGGAGGCCGCCCTGGAGATTGTCGATCAGTTGGTGCGCTCGGCAGCTGTGGATATCGTGGTGGTGGACTCGGTAGCAGCGTTGGTGCCCCGGGCTGAGATCGAAGGGGATATGGGAGATGCCCATGTGGGATTGCAGGCGCGCCTGATGAGCCAAGCGCTGCGCAAGATTGCCGGAAATGTCAGCAAAACCGGATCCATCGTTCTTTTCTTAAACCAATTGCGCTCCAAAATTGGCGGCATAGGCTATGGCCCCCAGGAGACCACCACCGGCGGCAATGCCCTTAAGTTTTATGCGTCGGTGCGGCTAGATATTCGCCGCGTTCAAACCCTGAAAAAAGGTGCCGAAGAATACGGGATCCGAGCGCGGGTCAAGGTGGTGAAAAACAAAGTTGCCCCCCCTTTCCGGCGGGCAGAATTTGACATCATTTTCGGCCAAGGGATCTCCAACATCGGCTGCATTATCGATCTGGCCGAGGAGATGGGCATTCTCAAGCGCCGCGGCTCTTGGTACAGCTACAAGGAGGAAAATGTTGCCCAAGGAAGGGACAATCTGGTTGTCTACTTGAAGGAAAACCCAGAGCTCCTAGCGGAGGTGGAAGCGGCTGTGCGGGAGAAACTTTCTGCGGGGGTGACGGTTTCCGCCAGCCGGCTGGCAGCGATGGAGGAGGGAGAGCAGGAAGAGAATGAGGATGCGGTCTTTGTAGAGGAAGAGTTCTGAGGGAGCAGCTAGCTGTTCAGGGAGCGCTTCCTGAGCGAGATCGCCGCTGGCGCAGGGCCTCGTAGAGCAACAACCCCCCCGTCATAGCGACGTTCAGAGATTCGACACCCTCGGCCATAGGGATCCGCACCTGTGCATCAGCCTGTTGGATAGTCGCTTCCCTCAGGCCAGCCCCTTCGTTGCCCAGGAGAAAAAGGGTAGGGCGGGTGAGATCTTGATCCCAGTAGCAGTTTGCTGTGGGGGAGAGGGTAGCAGCCAAGACTTGGATCCCGTGGCAACGGCAGCTCTGGATCCAGGCGGCTAGGTCGGGCACGACTTGGGGCGGACGGCGAAACCACTGGCCGGCAGAGGCCCGCAAGACTTTGGGGTTTTCGGGATCGACGCTGTCTGCGCTGAGCCAAAGGCCATCGGCTCCTGCGGCAGCCACGACTCGGATGAGGGATCCCAAATTGCCCGGATCTTGCAGCGTTTCCACCACGAGGCCCAAACGTACCCCGGACAAGGGGGGAGAGGGAATCTGCCGACTGACGGCCACGGCCACAGCTCCTTCGGGAGACTCGGTGGTACAGAGCGCTGCCATGACTTCTGAGCTGACGGCCTGCCGCCGTAGACTCTTGGGCAGATTGGCCAGCAATTGTGGGTAACGCTCAGCCCACTCAAGCGTGTAGCAGAGAGCCTGCAGGGGCCAGCCAACTCGCAGGGCTTCTTCGATGAGGTGGGATCCCTCTACCAAAAAGGCGCCCTGTTCTCGCCGACCTTGGCTGCGGTGCAACTGCCGCAACTTTCGGATCCAGGGGTTTTTCGGGCTGGTCAGCAGTAAGGACTCCGTCCCGCTAACGCGATCAGAAACCATGGGGCAACAGTCAGCTAGAAATCGCAGGAGCCCCGCACTGTACCCGTAGGGTCAGTGTCGGGAGGAATGCGGAAGTTATGATAGAACCATGACCCAAGTCCTGA
>NZ_JBSSCV010000057.1:0-3294 GCF_054060065.1 Thermostichus sp. MS-CIW-37
TTTTCTCGTTTTGACAAATTGGCCAGGAACTTCTTGAGTTTTCTCTATCTCGTCAGTGCTCTCTTTTGGCTCAAATGAAAGATCAACACAACCTAAGGCACACCTCAAGGTGGCCAATCAGCGTAAAGATTTCCACTACAAAGTAGCCAAGAAGCTGGTAAGCAAAGGGAAGCATATTGCGTATGAGGCGCTCAACACCAAAGGCATTGCTAGAACCCGACTAGCGAAGTCTATCTATGATGCAGGGTGGGGGCAATTCCTGCAAATTCTCGCAGTCAAGGCTGAAAGAGCTGGGCTGAGGGCGATTGCAGTGGATCCAAGCGGCACAAGCCAAAACTGTTCTCAGTGTGGTCAGAAAGTACCGAAAACCATTCGAGACAGATGGCACTCTTGCCCGCATTGTGGGCTAGAGCTGAGCCGAGACCACAACGCGGCGATAAACATCAAATACAGAGCGGTGGGGCATCCCGTTCTCAAAGCTCAGGAAATGTCCTTTACAGGAGTCACTGAGAAGCCCGCACTCTCTCGCTTTAGCGGCGCGGAGCGCTTTGCGTCAGCATGAGTGCGGGAGCATGTCACCAGCTTTGTTCTTCCAACTCCTGCATCTGCCGGCGGTATTCCCGCCCAAAGGCTTGCAGCAACCCTTCTGCATGGGAAAGAGGCCCTGCTTCATAGGCACGGGATCCCACCCCTTGCTGGGTGAGCTCGCACAGGTGCCAGTCCTGTCGGTTGGTGCGATCCCACAATTCCACCACCTCGCTGGGATCAAAACCATCCAGCGCCAAGGTCTCCGGCTCAAACAGCCAATCGCAGACAACCCGCGTCCGGTCGGATCCCTGGGGCCACAGAGTGTGGGTCATGACATAGTCCGGCTGCAGGCTCAAGAATAGATTGGGCATAAGGGTGTAGTAGTAGGCCCGCCGTTGGTTCTCGCCTCGCACGGTGGAGATCAGGGGCAAGCTGCGCTGGCCACTCATGTTTAGGCTGGTCACATCTGGATTGAGCAACATGTAGCCGCCCAAAAAGGGGCCTTCCATCAAGTCGTTGCGACCACTGCGAGCCGGCGAAAGGCGGGCCAATTCTGGGTGAATGAGCGGGCAGTGGTAGCACTCAGAGTAGTTTTCAAACAGCAATTTCCAATTGGCTTGAACGTGGTATTCAATACGATGGCCTCGCCGCAGAGCGGACAGGTTCCACTCTCGGAAACGACCTTGCAATGGGGCAAAAACCTCATCGAAGGGCTGAGGATGGCGGCTGAGGTTGACCCAGACGAAGCCTTCCCATTCTGCCAAGGCAGCGGAGTGGAGGGGATAATCTTCACGGCGAAAGTCTTCCACCTCGTGCATCTGGGGAGCCGCCAACAATTGTCCATCCAGCCCATAGCGCCAGGCGTGGTAGGGGCAAGGGATCCCATCGGCAAAATGGCCTTGGAGCTCGCTGCAGAGTCGGGTTCCTCGATGGCGACAGTGGTTGAAGAAGGCATGGGCTTGCCCCTTGGGATCCCGTACCAGGATCAGGCTTTCTCTGAGCACCTGCACCTGCAAAAAGTCTCCGGGTTGGGCCAGATCGGCACTGCGCCCCACGCAGAACCACTGCCGATAAAAAATCTGCTCAATCTCCGCCTCAAAGCGGCTGGAAGAAACATAGTAGTGGCCAGGCAGGGTGCGGGCGCCGGGTTGAACCGTAGCGGGATAGAAAGCGGTCATGGGGCAAAGCAGCGATAAGAAAAACTGCTGTGGGACTCCAGAGGCTTTGCTATCCAAGCTAACGCAGGGATCCCAGTCAGTATCTGTTCTAAGCAGGTCTAGGGCATTTTTGCAGCATTCCCCCCAGGCACGCCGTGCTGCTTGCGCGAATACCCCAGTCTCCTACCCACAAGGGGAGAGGGGGGCATAAGAACTCCGTCCTGCTGACGCAAATGGCTTATTCCCGCTAGGGGGACGTAGCGCTATAGCCCAAGTCGCGCAGAAGGTGCTCAGAGCGCCGCCAGTGGGGCCGCACCTTGACAAACAGCTCCAGGTACACCTTGCCCAGGATCAGCTTTTGAATCTGCAGGCGGGCTGCCTGGCCGATCCGCTTGAGCCTTTCCCCCCCTTTGCCAATGAGGATCCCCTTTTGGGAGTCCCGCTCCACATAGAGGGTGGCCAGGATGCGGGTGACGTTGGGGGTTTCTTCCACCTGGTCGATGGTCACGGCCACCGAATGGGGCACTTCCTCGCGGGTCTGCAGCAGCACCTGTTCTCGGATCAGCTCCGCCATGATGAACCGCTCCGGCTGATCCGTCACCAGATCCGGCGGGTAGTAGTAGGGGCCGGTGGGCAGCAGATCGATGGTGGCTTGGATCAGGGGTGTCAAACTGCTGGGATCCAAGGCAGACACCCAAACGACAGGAGCGCCGGGGCGCAGGGCTTGGTAGCTCTCCTGGTGAGCTTGGCGCACGGCAACATCCCGAGGCAGCAGATCCGCTTTGTTGCAGACGATCAGGCAGGGGGAAGCGGCAGGGATCCGCTCGGCAATAAAAGCATCCCCCCGTCCTGCCGGCACCGATCCATCCACCACGAAGAGGATCACATCCACAGCGGCAATGGCTGCCTGGGCGTTGTGTACCAAAATTTCCCCCAGGCGGTGGTGGGGCTTGTGAATGCCAGGGGTATCCACCCAGATGATCTGGGCTTCCGGCAGAGAGAGGATCCCCTGTAGGCGGTTGCGGGTGGTCTGGGCCACGGGAGAAGTAATGGCGACCTTTTGTCCCACCAGGGCATTGAGCAGGGTGGATTTGCCCACATTGGGCCGCCCGATCAGCGCTGCAAATCCCGACTTAAACCCCGGCGGGGCAACCGGGATGGCAGACAGTTCCCCGCCCCCGCTGCTGATAGGATCGGGCACCGATTCCGCTTGTGCTTCAGAAGCCGAGGACTCCGTCCGAGCGGCGTGAACGGATCTTTGTCCTTCAGGGGAGGGATCCCTACCGTCTGGAGGAGAGTGGGAAGATCCGACGCTTTGCTCTTGTAGCTCTTCTTCTGCCATAGCCTTCAGTAAACCACCCGCACTCATGCTGACATATAGAGAGCGAGCTTTCGGTAGCCCTGTAGTTGGCAAGCCAATCACGTTCGCGAAGCCAGCCGTAGGCTTAGCCTCTGGGCTGGTTTACAGCAGCCCCCAAAAGTGCAATCATATTTGCCCCATTCAAGTCCGCATCCCCTTCCCATCCACAATGCTCACACTCAAACTTCTTCCCACTGCGATAGGATCGCGCAGGGTCGGGATGGATGTGCAGACACCGGTGGCAAGTTT
>NZ_JBSSCV010000058.1:0-3144 GCF_054060065.1 Thermostichus sp. MS-CIW-37
TGTTCTCGTTTTGACAAATTGGCCAGGAACTTCTTGAGTTTTCTCTATCTCGTCAGTGCTCTCTTTTGGCTCAAATGAAAGATCAACACAACCTAAGCCTGCTCCCAGAACCAAAGCCGGGATCCCGTGGTATGAAGGGGGTGAACTTGGTTGCCCACGAGGATCCCTCTGTCATGCAAAACGCTACCCTCAGCCCCATCCCGCTCCTGCAGCGGTCATTCGAGATGGCGGGCCCCATCTATGGGCCGCTGCTGATCCTGGCCTCTCCTGGCTTTATCATTCCCATCGTTGCGGAGCTGATCCCGCTTGCTGGGGGGATCCTCAACTTGGCCTATGGCCTGATCGGCCTGCCCATCCTGAGAGGGGCAGCCTTTTGGCTGGTGGATCAGCACTTGAAGCAGCGCACTCCTCCCCTGGGCAACAGCCTGGATCGGGCTGTCTCTAGGGCAGTGCCTCTGGTATTCGGCAGCATTCTGCTGGTGTTGATTGTCTCGCTGGGGATGCTGCTGCTTGTACTTCCCGGCATCTACTGGGGGATAAGGCTGGCTTTCACGCTCTGCGCGATTGTCCTGGAAGACAAAGGTGCCACGGAAGGGTTGGGCTACAGTTGGAACCTCGTCAGGGGCCGTTGGTGGGGGGTGTTTTGGGCATTTCTGGCCGTGGGTTTGATCTTCGGCATCGCGATCCTGATTTCGTTTTCTGTTGGGGGGATCCTGGGAGCTACCCTAGGTGCAGTTGTGGTTCGGAATGCCGTCGCCACAGCAGTTGCGCCTATCTTCGATATCTATACGGTGCTCCTATTCCGATCCCTGCAGCAGCTGCAAGCGCAAGCAGCGTAGTTTGGCTTGCCCTCACCCCCAATCCTTCCCCCCTGGCGAGAGGGAAGTTGCAGTTGACCTAGGGAGAAGGGCGCTCCAGGATCCCTCCCCCCAGCAGGAGATCCCCGTGGTACCAGACGGCGGCTTGGCCAGGAGTGACCCCAAACTGCGGCTCGGCAAACTGCAGCTTTACCCGCTCTGGCGATTCCGGGATCACCGTGGCGGGCACTGGGGGGGTACGGTAGCGCACCTGAACCTCAACAGCCAAGGATGCCGTCGGCGCCGGGATAGAGACCCAGTTGACTTGGCTTACCCACGCTTCAGCCTGGGTAGCCTCCTCCCGTTCCCCCACGACAACGCGGTTCATGGCCGCATCGATGCGCACCACGTAAAGCGGACGGGAAGAGGCAATCCCCAACCCCTTGCGCTGGCCCACCGTGTAGTGGTGGATGCCCTCATGGGATCCCAGCACTCGCCCCTGGGTATCGACGATTTCCCCTGGCCTTTGCCCAAGGTACTGATCCAAAAAGCTCCGCATCGAGCCATAGGTTTCAATCAAGCAGAGATCCTGGCTTTCGGGCTTGTCGGCTGTAACCAGCCCGTAGCGGGCAGCCAACTGACGGGTTTGGGCCTTGGTGTACTCGCCCAAGGGGAAGAGGCTATGGGCTAGGTGCTCTTGGCTGAGGTCGTAGAGAAAATAGGACTGATCCTTCTGCCGATCTACCGCCCGCAGGAGTTGGTAACGTCCTAGCTCGGCGTTAAAGCGCACCCGTGCGTAGTGGCCAGTGGCCATCTGGGAGATGCCCAGCTTTTCGCGGGCATAGGCCAGCAACGGGCCGAATTTCACCAGCTTGTTGCATTGGGAGCAGGGCAGGGGAGTAATGCCCTCCGCGTAGCCGGCTACCAGGTAATCGACAATGTTGGCCTGGAACAGCTCGCGGCTATCCACCACATGGTGCGGGATCCCCAGCTGCTCACAAACAGCTGCCGCATCCACCAAGCCTTCGGTACAGCACTGCCCCTTCCCCCTCATGAGCCAGAGGGTGACCCCCTCCACGGCGTAGCCCTGTTCCTGCAAAAGGGCCGCCACCGTAGAGCTATCCACACCCCCAGAAAGGGCCGCCACAATGCGGGGCCGCGACGGGGATGCAACAGGTGAAACTGATGAGTGGGGGCTGATAACCATTGAGACAAGGGATCCTAGGAAAAGAAAGGCTCAGCCGGAAACAGAGGAGGCCTCTCTCTGGGGATTGGGGAACCCGGAACAAGCTGAGCCGGGATCTTTACTTTAGCCTTCCTCAGGGTTGGCTGGCTGGGATCCGGTTTCTGAGATGCCCCTTTGCCGCAAGCGCCGCAGCGAATCCAAAGCAGCCGCCACAACGCTATCGTGGGGATCCCTGGCCAGGTAGTTGAGAGCAGAAACGCTCTTGGGGGAAGGCAAATTGCCCAGCGCTTGGGCCAGCCGCTGCCGCACCAGCCAATCTTCCGATTGGGCAAACTCCAGAATCCGATCCAACGCCCGCAGATCCCCCAATTCCCCCAAAGCCGCAATGGCCGCTTGCTGCAGCAACACCTCCGGCCCATCCAAGGCTCGCAGAAGCACCTCGTAAGCCCGCGGATCCTTCAAGTTCCCCAAGGCCACCGCCGCGCTGAAGCGCACCAGCCACTCCACATCTTCGTAAAAGGCGCGCACCAGGGCCTCAAAAGCCCGCGGATCTTCCAAATAGCCCAGGGCACCTGCCGCGTCGGCGCGAATGCCATAATCCGGGTCTTGGGTGAGGATTTCCAGCAATTTGGGCAGACAGGCGTCCGTTTGCTTGATCCCCAGGGCAAAGACGGCAAAAGAGCGCACCTGCAGGTTCTCATCGTCGATGACCTGCAAAATCAGCGGCACCGCCTGCTCTGCCGGCACATCCCGCAACTGGGCCAAGGCCACCATCCGGTCCGCAGAACGCGGGCTGCGCAAGCGTTGAGCGATCTCCTGTAAACGGGCGGGGTTGGCGGGATCCAAAGCAGAGACAGTCATGGCGTTAACAAATATTTACAATCTTTCTTCAGTATGGCAAACGAGGCTGCGCTTGGACAGAGGCCGTCTTTGTCTGGCCCGGTCGGGATCTCTGGGGACATGGTGCCACTGTTTCGATCGACAAATCCTAGCACTGTTGTCGAGAAAAGCAGGTTGACTTGGCCCCATCACGAAGATTTTGGATATTTTGGTGGAGAGGATACGAGGCTGATACATTTACGCTGAACACTGCTGAACATCACTGTTCAACTATGCAGCGATAGCATTCTGTTTGTTTCCAAACAGAATGGCGGTATCCCG
>NZ_JBSSCV010000059.1:0-2818 GCF_054060065.1 Thermostichus sp. MS-CIW-37
GGGGCTGCTTTTGTAAACCAGCCTAGAGGTCCAGGGTTGGCTTGCCGACTCTAGGGCTACTGAAAGCTCCCGCCTTTAGGCGGGGGTAGTTTACCAACACGACCCATGAAGACCAAAGACTATTGGCTTGGCTCTGACAATACAGCCGCCTCTGGATCCACTGACAAATGGGCGATCAGCCGATCCACCAGCCGCGAGAGGGTTGCCCGTTCTTCTGGGCTGAGACAGCCGTAGGTTTGCTCCCGCAACTGCCAAATCAGAGGGGGCAAAACGTCTTTCAGCTCCTCTCCTGCCGGTGTGAGGTAGACTCGCCAAATCCGCCGATCCTCAGGATCCCGCTGCCGCCGGATCAGCTCCCGTTTTTCCATGCCATCCAACACCCCGGTCATGGTGCCCCCCAACTGCTGCAGGCGCTCACAAATGGTGGAAGTCGGGATCCCGTCTTCTTCCCAGAGGCAGCAGAGCACCACCCAATGGGAGATGGTTAGGCCAAAAGGCTCTAAATAGGACTGGAACTTCCGCCGCACCAATTGAGACAACAATCGAATGCGATAGCCCAAGGAGTTGGGGGCGAGAATGTCATGCCACCGTTCTAGGAAAGCCTGTTTTTCCGATTGAACTCTTACTTTGGTTGGACTGTTTCCCATTGGCGGCCTGGAATGCTTAGAGTCTAAATCGCCCTATTTTATCTTTTACTCAGGAGAGAAGGAGCTTGCGATCCGTTCTGCACGAGTGTATGAGCCATCTCCCACCCTCTCCAGTACAGCCTAGCCCTTGCACAGCCAACGGACGATCTGCAGCCATTGCCGTTGCAAAGGATATCCATCAGGCAACACAGCATTTTCTGGCTTCGCATCAGGCTACAGCCGAGTGGGATCCCTGCCAAGCAAAAGATGGGCTCGCATGAACTGGAGTCGATAGCGCTGGAAGAGGCTGCCACAGAGATTTGCAAAGGCAGTTCGGATGGCACTAGAGTAGCGTCAAGTCTTGCCAGCCTGTCGTCTTTTGCAAGTGTCTTTGGTGAGGTCGTCATGCCGCTTATCCCACAGGGGTTGCGCCCCCATCGTCGTTTCCTCTGGGCAGGGATCCCGTTGGCCGGTGCTTTGGCCTTGGGGGCCTGCTGGAGCAATCGCACGGGTGCCGAAGTCGAGTTTCCCACATCGGCTCAGAATCCTTTCCCCCCCATCCCCACCCCACCGCCGCCGCTGCCTTCCCCAAGTGGAACTCCGGGCCTTCCCCCCTGGTGGCCTCGTGCCCAATCGCCGGAGTGGGAAGATTCCCCTTATGCTCCGGTCTTGTCCGGCTTTTTGCAGGGATTGGCAGCCCAAGGGGGAGCGCTCTCTCAACAGGGGATCCTGCTCTGGACACCGGAAGGGGATCTGTTAGCGGAGCATTTATCGGATCGGCCTTTGCCGGTGGGAGCCTTGGATCAGTTGGCCATCAGCTTGATGGCCCTGGAGACTTGGGGCTATGAACGTCGCTTTGAGACCCGGTTCTACACCACAGGCCATCTTTTGGGCCATCGCTTGACGGGAGATTTGATCCTGGTGGGTGGCGGGGATCCCTACTTCACGGAAGCGAATGTGGCAGAGCTGGCCCACCATTTGCATAGCCTCAACATTCGCCAGATCTACGGGGATGTGAAGGTGTTGTCCCCCTTCCACCTGCTGGGCCAACCCGATCCTTTGGCCGGTGCTCGGCGTTTGGCAGAGCTCCTCAGCGATACGCAACAGCCCCACCCGGTTGCCATTCGCGGCTCGGTGTCAACCCTGACAGCCCTGCCCGCGGACGCCCACTGCTTGGCTCGTTATACCTCGCTACGCCTGGGATCCCTGTTGCAAATCCTCAACGGCAGCAACGACCGGACTATGGCAGAAGCCCTGTTGGCGGAACTGGGGGGCAAAACAGCCCTGCTGGAGTACCTGCGGCAGCGGTTGGTGGCTCAGCCCATTTCCCGCCTGGATCCCGACATGGCCCCCGCCGAGCAAGACATTCGCTTTGGACAAAGGGGGCAAGCCCTGTACCTCTCCCCTCGCGCCCTAGCTCACCTCTGGGAGCAGTTGGTGGATCTCACGGACGGGGATCCGACTCGGATCTTGCCCAGAGCGGGCATTGGCCACAGCACCCTGCAGGCGCGCACCTTGCCCCCAGGCACGGTGGCTCAGGTGGGATCCGCTGCGGATCGGCTGATGATGATGGGGCAATTGCCGGATGGCAACCGCTTTATCCTGCTCAACCAAGGCCCCGACCTGGGCATTTTGAGCCAACAACAGGATCAGTTTCTGCGGGAGGTGGCGGCCATTTCCGAGCCCCTTCGCCGCTAATGCCGACAATTAGACTTCTTCTTTATGTACCTCTCCCCCACTTCCCGTTAGGGGGCGAGAGATTGCGGCCTTGCAGCTATGCAGGGCAGAGTAGTGCGCTCGCTACTGACTTGGGCGCATGGAGCCTTCAAAGAGCTGCTGAAGGCGGTGGCTAAGCAGTACGGGAAGCTGGTGATTGAAGTCTCAGCTTACTAGCGCAGGAGCCCCGCCCTCTGCCCACAGGGCGAGGGTCGGGAGGAATGCACTTTGATGAGGTACCGTAAGGGTATGACCCAAGTCCTGACCCTTTCCTGCAGGCTCAAGGTGTCTCAGTCGCAAGCCGCAAAGTTGGATGCGACCTTGGATGCCTTCGGCCAAGCCTTGAACTGGGTGAACCAGAACACACCGGAGAAGATCGTTAACGCCGTTAAACTTCAATCTCTGTGCTACCACCAAATCCGTGCCCGGTTCGGCTTGTCCAGTAACTTGGCCGTACAGGTCTGCAGACGGCTGGC
>NZ_JBSSCV010000060.1:0-2759 GCF_054060065.1 Thermostichus sp. MS-CIW-37
ACGAGCCCATCCAAGAGCTGCATCGAGTGCAAGAGCGGCTGCAGGTGCTGGTTAGCCAAGGTTGTCCGGAAGTGATAGCAGCAGACTTGCTGGACCTGCCGCGGCTGGAGCTGTATGTGGAAGAGGGGTTTGGGGATCCCTGTGCCCTGCTGCAGCAGAAGGGAGTGCCCGAGCGAGTTCATGAGGTGAGGGGGGAGCCGAGCAGTTGGCCCAGCTTTGATGCGGTGGTGTGCACGGTGGGAGACTTGCAGCGGCTGGGGCGGTCTGTGAGGGCTAACTTTGCTTTTGTCTTGGCAGAGGACCACCAACTTCTTTTGGCCAATGCCAGTAAGTTAATGGAAGCAGTGTCGACTGGCTTTGACTTTGGCAAACTCAGGCTTTCGGTAAAGCTCTACCCAGACACCGTTTTTTACGAGAGGACGTATCTTAACTTTCCTGTGTTTCTGTCTAGTCAGGTGCAGACGGTTATCGACATCGGAGCTGGGGTAGGCCTTGGTAGCGTTTGTTTTCGGGGTTTCTGCCCTGAGGCGGCCATTCATTGTTTTGAGGTGGATCCCTCGGCCTTGCACCTGCTGCAGCAGAATGCTCTTGGCCTGAGCAACTGCTTTGTGCATTCGTTAGCTCTACACCTGCTGCAGCAGAATATTCTCAGCTTGCGCAACTGCTTTGTGCATTCGTTAGCTCTACACCTGCTGCAGCAAAATGCTCTTGGCCTGGGCAACTGCTTTGTGCATCCGGTGGGGCTAGCGGGGCAGGATAGTTGCAGAACTTGTCGGCTCTGGCCGGAGGATCCTCAGGCCGAGTGGGGAGTGGAGCAGCTGCTCCCTTTCCGAGAAGCCAGGGAAGCTTTGAAGGAGTTGGGTTTGGAGTCCATCGATGTGCTCAGGGTAGCTACGGGTGGGGATGAGGTGGAGGTATTGGCTAACCTGCAGCCGCAGCTTAGGGACATCAAGGTGATTTACGTGGAGTTTACCTCTGAGCAAGACCGCAAGCGGATTGACCAGATGTTGGACCCTACCCATCTCCTCTGGCAGGGAGAAATTGTAGCAGGCCAAAGAGGAGTCCTTTGCTATCTAAGCAGGGCTTGCTTTGTCGACAACAATTCAAGCCTTGGAGGAGAGACTTAAGGTTATGAACTCAACCATTATCGTTACGGCTGCTGACAGCAAGTTTTTTGAATTGGTTCAGGGGACCATTCTCTCCATCCGAGAAAAACCTCAGGGGCACTCTGTAGATATTGGATTCTTGGATGTAGGCTGTACACCGGAGCAGTTGCAATGGATAGGTCAGTACGTTGACCACATTGTTGAGCCAGATTGGGACTATGATATTCCCGACATTGATAGACAACCCAAGTATCTCAAGGCACTAGTTTGTAGGCCTTTCCTTCCTGAATACTTTCCAGGCTATGAAGTTTATATTTGGATTGATGCAGATGCTTGGGTGCAAGACTGGTCTGCAATTTATCTTCTTGCTTTGGGAGCAAAAAGAAAGGGCTTTGCAATAGTCCCGGAGTTATTTGCTAAACACAGCACCAGATCCGTGAGACACGCTTGGATAGCTTTGCAATATAGTCGCTACTTTCACTACACGGATTTTGCTGGTTTAGAGATAGAGCCTTTGCTGAATGCCGGTGTGTTTTCTGGGACTGGGCGATCTCCTCACTAGTCAGCGTGGAGCAGAAGACTGAGTCAAGCCATTTATAACTGCCTTGACATCCTCACAGATCAATTTGCTTTAAACGTAGCTATTTACAAGGACTTAGGTCTGGATAGAGTTGAACTCTTGCCCTTGAGTTGTAACTGGCTAGCTAATTACCAGGAACTTCTATGGGATCCTCGGAGGAGGCTTTGGGTGGATCCTTCCTCACCTCACACTCCTCTAGGCATTGTACATATTTCAGGCCAGACTAAGGAAAAGCCAACTCACATTGTACCTACAACCGAGGGTTTTAGAGTTGAAACATACCTGAGTTACCCCATTGAGAAACTTACCTCAGTCAAGAGATACGACTACGTCTCGGCAAATCAAAAAAGAGTAAACCTTGACCCATGCTTTCCCTTTCTAGCTGCTATCGATCCACAATCTCACCCTTGGCCTCATGTGAGGAGAGAAGTTCCACATCTTTGGTACGCAGATCAACGCCAGCCTGGTATTGGCTTTGTCAGTCGAGATGAAGCCCACATTCTTTATAACACTGCCCTTAAGCTACAAGGAAAAAACGCTTTGGAGATCGGCTGTTGGCTAGGTTGGTCAACTGCGCACCTGGCGGCAGGAGGAGTTATTCTCGATGTGGTAGATCCTGCTCTGGCCGATCCCCAGATTTATGGAAGTGTGGATCAATCTCTTCGCTCGGCTGGAGTTCGCTCTAATGTCAATCTCTACCCTGGCTATAGCCCAGGGAAGGTGGAGGAGATTGCCCAGCAAGAGGATTGTCACTGGTCTCTGATTTTCATCGATGGGAATCATGACTCACCAGCCCCCTTGCAGGATGCTCAAGTGGCAGAGCGCTATGCTGCTGAGGATGCCTTGATTCTGTTTCATGATCTAGCCTCGCCGGATGTGGCTGAAGGTTTGAATTACTTGAGAGACAGGGGCTGGAACACGATGATTTACCAGACCATGCAAATTATGGGAGTGGCCTGGCGAGGCAATGTCAAGCCCGTTGAGCATATTCCAGACCCTGCTGTGAATTGGACATTGCCAGAGCACCTCAAGGACTATCCGGTCTGTAACCTTGAGTTGTCTAGGGTGCTAGA
>NZ_JBSSCV010000061.1:0-2397 GCF_054060065.1 Thermostichus sp. MS-CIW-37
ACGAGCCCATCCAAGAGCTGCATCGAGTGCAAGAGCGGCTGCAGGTGCTGGTTAGCCAAGGTTGTCCGGAAGTGATAGCAGCAGACTTGCTGGACTTGCCGCGGCTGGAGCTGTATGTGGAAGAGGGGTTTGGGGATCCCTGTGCCCTGCTGCAGCAGAAGGGAGTGCCCGAGCGAATTCACGAGGTGAGAGGGGAGCCAGCCAGTCGGCCTAGTTTTGATGCGGTGGTGTGCACAGCTGAGGACTTGCAGCGGCTGGGGCGGCCTGTGAGGGCTAACTTTGCTTTTGTCTTGGCAGAGGACCACCAACTTCTTTTGGCCAATGCCAGTAAGTTAATGGAAGCAGTGTTGACTGGCTTTGACTTTGGCAAACTCAGGTTTTCGGTAAAGCTCTACCCAGACACCGTTTTTTACGAGAGGACGTATCTTAACTTTCCTGTGTTTCTGTCTAGTCAGGTGCAGATGGTTATCGACATCGGAGCTGGGGTAGGCCTTGGTAGCGTTTGTTTTCGGGGTTTCTGCCCTGAGGCGGCCATTCATTGTTTTGAGGTGGATCCCTTGGCCTTGCACCTGCTGCAGCAGAATGCTCTTGGCCTGGGCAACTGCTTTGTGCATCCGGTGGGGCTAGCGGGGCAGAATAGCTGCAGAACTTGTCGGCTCTGGCCGGAGGATCCTCAGGCCGAGTGGGGAGTGGAGCAGCCGCTCCCTTTCCGGGAAGCCAGGGCAGCCCTCAAGGAGCTGGGTCTGGAGTTCATCGATGTGCTCAGGGTGGCTACAGGTGGAGATGAGGTGGAGGTGTTGACCAGCTTGCAAGAGCAGCTCAAAGACATCAAGGTGATTTACGTGGAGTTTACTTCTGAGCAAGACCGCGAGCAAATTGACCAGATGTTGGACCCTACCCATCTCCTCTGGCAGGGAGAAGTTGTAGCAGGCCAAAGAGGAGTCCTTTGCTATCTAAGCAGGGCTTGCTTTGTCGACAACAATTCAAACCTTGGAGGAGAGACTTAAGGTTATGAACTCAACCATTATCGTTACGGCTGCTGACTTCAGGGGACTATTCTCTCCATCCGAGAGAAACCTCAGGGGCACTCTGTAGATATTGGATTCTTGGATGTAGGCTGTACACCGGAGCAGTTGCAATGGATAGGTCAGTACGTTGACCACATCGTTGAGCCAGGTTGGAACTATACCCTTCCAGAGGCCGATAGACAGCCCAAGTACCTCAAGGCGCTAGTTTCCAGACCCTTCTTGCCTAGGTACTTCCCGAGCTATGAGACTTACATTTGGATTGATGCAGATGCTTGGGTGCAAGACTGGTCTGCAATTGAGCTTCTTACCCTGGGAGCAAGATACAAAAACCTTGCAGTTGTTCCTGAGTTGCTAAATACTCTCTTCGATCCCTATCCATTTTCGCATCAAGCTTTTCACCTCTCGGGATACATCAAGTACTTTGGACATGTATATAACCACCCATACATAAGACCAAATCTAAATGCTGGTGTATTCTCTGGAAGTAATTCCGGTATTCACTGGGTAGCATGGAAAAACAGACTGAGCCAAGCTATCTCTATGAGCCTCGATCTATACTCAGATCAGTATTCTCTAAACCTGGCTATTCATAATGACTTAGGGATAGATAACGTTCAAATTTTACCATTGTTTTGTAACTGGACAGTTCATAGTAAACTACCTCTATGGGATCCAAAAAGAAAGCTCTGGGTTGAGCCTTGGAAGCCTTACATCCCTTTAGAGATTCTACACATTACCTATAAAGATAAGGATAGAAAAACTCATGTAGCTCATACTACCGATGGCTTCAAAGTTGAAGCCAGTCTTTGGTATCCTAGAAGCCATTCTTCTCCAATCAGAAGGTATGACTATGTATCAGCTAATCAAAAGAAAATATATCTCGACTACAACTTCCCTCTAATGACTGCTATCGATCCAGGGCCTCATCCCTGGCCTTATCTACGGAAAGAAGTTCCTCAGCTTTGGACTGCGGATTTGCGTCAACCTACTATCGGCTTTGTTAGTCGAGACGAGGCTCATATTCTGTACAATACTGCCCTTAAGCTACAAGGAAGAAACGCTTTGGAGATCGGCTGTTGGCTAGGTTGGTCAACTGCTCACTTGGCAGCAGGCGGGGTTATTCTCGATGTGGTAGATCCTGATCTGGCCGATCCCCAGATTTATGGAAGTGCGGATCAATCTCTTCGCTCGGCTGGAGTTCGCTCTAATGTCAATCTCTATCCTGGCTATAGCCCAGGGAAGGTGGAGGAGATTGCCCAGCAAGAGGATTGTCGCTGGTCTCTGATTTTCATCGATGGGAATCATGACTCACCAGCCCCCTTGCAGGATGCTCAAGTGGCAGAGCGCTATGCTGCTGAGGATGCCTTGA
>NZ_JBSSCV010000062.1:0-2378 GCF_054060065.1 Thermostichus sp. MS-CIW-37
TATGACCTAGATAAGTGGCGTGGGGCAGGAATGCCTAACCGTGAGGTTAGGAAGCCCGCGCTGTACCCGTAGGGTCAGCGTCGGGAGGATGTCACAGTGGACATGAGATAATGACACCTGGCCAGCCTGTTGAAGAACGGCTCGACAAGGATCCCCCCATTGCCGAGTTGAGAGGAAACCCCGCTTGGTTGCCCAAACCTTTAACCTGAAAGCCTACCTGAGCCAGCGTCAGCAACAGGTGGAAGAAGCTCTCTCTGCAGCTTTGGTTCCCGCCTATCCGGAGCGCATTTACGAGGCGATGCGCTACAGCCTATTGGCAGGGGGGAAGCGCCTCAGGCCCATCCTCTGTCTGGCTGCTTGCGAGTTGGCCGGCGGCACTGTGGAGCAGGCTCTGCCTACCGCCTGTGCCCTGGAAATGATCCACACCATGTCGCTGATCCATGACGACTTGCCGGCCATGGACAATGACGACTTTCGCCGCGGCAAACCCACCAACCACAAGGTGTTCGGCGAAGACATTGCCATCTTGGCGGGAGATGCTCTGCTGGCTTTTGCCTTTGAGCACATTGCTAGCCAAACTCAGGGGGTACCGCCGCAGTTGGTGTTACAGGTGATCGCCCGCATTGGCCATGCTGTGGCGGCAACCGGTTTGGTGGGGGGACAGGTGGTGGATCTGGAGTCGGAGGGCAAAGCCATTTCCCTGGAAACTTTGGAGTACATTCACAGCCACAAAACCGGCGCTCTATTGGAAGTCTCGGTGGTTTCGGGAGGGATCCTGGCGGGGGGAGATGAGGAGCTGCTGGACCGCCTGAGCCGCTACGCCCGCGATATTGGCTTGGCCTTTCAGATTGTGGACGACATTTTGGACATCACCGCCACCAGCGAGCAACTGGGCAAAACGGCAGGCAAGGATCAAGCTGCCGCCAAAGCCACCTATCCCAGCTTGTTGGGCCTAGAGGCCTCCCGGCAAAAAGCCGAGGAGCTGATTCAATCGGCCAAGGAAACGTTGCGCCCCTACGGACCGCGGGCAGAACCGCTGCTGGCTCTGGCGGACTTCATCACTCGCCGTCAGCATTAGGGCAGGACAAGAGGACAAGTTAGATGGGATCCCTGGAGACCCTGCTCGCATGTCTGTGCTGGAGAGCCGTATGCTGCAACAGTTGATGGCCAATCATGTCCTCTGGGTTGCTTTGCTGGCCAGTGTGTTGGCCCAAGCCATCAAGCTGATCCTTTCCTATGTGCGGTCAGGCAAGGTTAACCTGCGAGTCTTGGTGGAAACCGGGGGAATGCCCAGCTCCCACGCAGCGTTGGTGACGGCTTTGTCCATTGGGGTGGGGATGCAGGAAGGCTGGGACAGCCTGCTGTTTGCCGCGACGGTGGTTTTCGCATTGGTGGTGATGTACGATGCCGCGGGGATCCGCCAAGCCGCTGGAAAACAGGCGCGGGTGCTGAATCGCCTCCTGGAAGAATGGTTTGAAGAAAAGGGCGCCGACCGTTTCCAAGAACCCTACCTGAAAGAATTGCTGGGCCACACTCCCGTGCAGGTCATGGCCGGCGCAGCTTTGGGAGCAGCCTGTATCACACTGTCATTTGCCCTGGGAGTAAACTAAGAGCCATTGGGGCATGCTAAGGCAGAAGTACCGCGGGGTGGTCATGGCTTCCAGTTCTCAACCTCGTCCGATCCAACGTTGCCCTTCCTGTGGCAAGCCGATCCCAGCCTACCGGTTCAAATCTCCCTACTGTGACCACTGCGGTTGGCGGGCGGCCCCAGCAGCGCAAGCCCCTCAAAAAGGCGGATCCCTGGGCCAGAAAATTGCAGCTCAGGTGGGATCCCAAGGTCAACGCCTCAAGGTGCCCCCTCTGCTACAGCCGCTGCTGAACTTCAACTTTTACCTCTATCTGCTCTGGGGGATCAGCCCTCTGTTTCCGCTGGTGGTGGATCGACCCCTGCTGGCCGAATCCAACTATCTGCTCCTAATCCCGCTTTTGTTGAGCTGGGGGCTGCTTTATTTGGCGGTGCGAGATCTGCCGCTGCCGGACAATTTGCGGCTGCCGCGCCTGTTGTTGGATGTATCGTTCATCCTGCTGCCCTTCTTCCAGAAAATTAATGTGTCCAAAGCCCCCAACCGACCCTATTGGAATGCTCTGCTGATTTGGGTGATCGGGATCCTGCTGCTTGCCGCTTTGCGGCTTTGGAGCTTTAGCCTGCTCCTGACGGCGGTGACCTTGCTGTTGACCAGCTTTTGCACGCTGCTGTTGTGACATACTCCCGCACTCATGCTGACGCAAAGCGCTCCGCGCCGCTAAAGCGAAAGAGTACGGGCTTCAAGGACTCCGTCCCGCTGACGCGAACAGTGACTCCTGTGAAGGACATTTCC
>NZ_JBSSCV010000063.1:0-1345 GCF_054060065.1 Thermostichus sp. MS-CIW-37
AATCCCCTGCCGCCGCCAGTTCCACTCCCGCAGATAAGGCAACTTCACCGAGAGAATCACCGCCTGCAGCGCATCCAAACGACTGTTGAGACCCAGATACTCGTGGTGGTACGGACGGGTCTGCCCATGCTCCCGCAGCGCCCGCACCCGACTGGCCAGTTGGGGATCCCGCGTCACCACCGCCCCCCCATCCCCAGCCGCACCCAGATTCTTGCTGGGAAAAAAGCTGAAGCAGCCCACCTCCCCCCAAGTGCCCACCGGCCTGCCCCCCCAGCAGGCCCCCACCGCCTGGGCACAATCTTCCACCACCGCCAAGCCGTGCCGCCGGGCAATAGCCAGAATCTGGGTCATGTTGGCCGCCTGCCCAAACAAATGCACCACCACCACCGCCTTGGTGCGGCAGGAGATGCTCCTTTCCAGCAGCTGCGGATCCAGGTTAAAGGTGCACGGATCCACATCCACAAACACCGGACGCGCCCCCACCCGGCTGATGGCGGCAGCCGAGGCAAAAAAACTAAAGGCACTGGTGAGCACCTCATCCCCCGCCTGGATGCCCAAAGCCTGCAAAGCCAGCACCAAGGCATCGGTGCCGGAATTGCAGCCGACGGCCTCCAAAGAGCCACCCCCCAAAAACTGGGCAAACTGCTCCTCAAAGCGCTGCACCGCCGCCCCGCCGATGTACTGGCCAGAGGCCAGCAGCGCTTCCAGCTGCGGCTGCAACACCGCGGCCAAAGCCCGGTACTGCCCCGTCAAATCCAGCAGCGGAATCGGCTCCTCCGTCATGGTGCTGCCTTTGCAGAAGGTGGCGGCCACAGCCCATCATCGCGGATGAGAGCCTGTGTACACAACGCTCTGGGCCAGCAGGGTTCTGGGGTTTGTCTTCCGCGGGTCGAGCTGGCCCTGAATCTATCCACCCAATCTGAGATAGAGTAGGCGGGGATCCCCTAGGCTGGATACAGCTTTCTACAGGATGCTTTATGCAGGTGGCTTCTCGAGCAGTTGGCGGCACAGCGCCTTTGGCCCCCCGCCTTTTGGCTCTGGTGCCGGGGGGGATTGGGGATCAAATTTTGTTTTTTCCCGCCCTGGCCAGTTTGCGGCAGCGCTTCCCGGAGGCGGAGCTGGAGGTGCTGGTGGAGCCGCGGGCGGCGGCTGCCTACGAGGTTTGTCCTTCGGTGAGTCGGGTGCTGACTTTTCCGTTCAAAGAACAGCTGTCGTTGGGGGATCTCAGCGACCTGCTGGGGCGGATTCGCGAGCGGCAGTATGACGGGGTGCTGAGCCTGGGCCGAAGCTTGGGGGTCAAGCTGTTGTTGTGGCTGACCGGCATTCCCAAGCGGGTGGGCTATGC
>NZ_JBSSCV010000064.1:0-1296 GCF_054060065.1 Thermostichus sp. MS-CIW-37
AAAAGTTCGTCCAATCCTGAGGCGAAGGAGAGCTGGTCAGTAAGCAGAAAGCCCCCTGCAGAAATCACTTCCAAGTTCCTTAAGTTCAGATCCCCGTTCAGGCTGCAGTTAAACGAAATCAGCGATTCGGCAAATAGGCGGGCTGCCTCTTGACGGTTGGCAGTTTTGGCAAGAATGGGCAAGTGTGCCCTCTTTATGGCTTCGACCAGACGGGAACGTCTGGGATGCTCGGATCCCTGATGGCCAATAAAGACAACTTGGCTTTCTCTTGCTTCTACCCACTTGTGGACAACCGTATGCATGGAGATGAGAGGTAGCCAGGCCAGGTTTTCCGCGCCCGCCGCGGCAAACCAGTGCAGGTGCTGGCGGTTGGGAGCAGTAACAACATAATCAAAGGCTTCAACGGCCCAGTAGGCCAAAAGATGTTCGATGGGGAAGTGGGAATGATGCGTATCTCCGGCTAGCAAGACAGTTGGACAGCCAAATTTTTTTGTGTTGAAGGGGTTGCTGTATTCGCAGCTGCAAGTTCGTACAATCACCAAGTCAAACTCTTTATCCACAATCTGCTCAGACTGCTGGACAAAGTCATAGAGGTCATAATCTCCTTCCGGACACTCCACCAAGCCTTCACGACGGTTGACATAGCCTAGTCCAAAGCCCCCCACTCTTTTTTTGGGACAGACAGTTACTTGCCGATCTGAAAGCTGCGGCGGTGGGACGTAGTCTGGCGCAGTTGGCCAGCTCAGGAGAACTCGCGGTTGCAGAGTTTCTTTGTTGGAATTTTCCATAGCTCGTCCTTCTAATCAGTGCTGCTGACAAAGTGTAGCTTCTGCCCAGGCTACAAAGAGGGCTAGTTTTGCACTATCCTGCCCTACGTGCATCCATAATGACAAAGTCAGGAGCCAAGTGCTGATTATACCTACACACCTACCAAGTTAGACGGTGCATTCGCGGAAAGCTGGCAGCGCAAGTGCCAAATGGACTCACTCATCTGCGTTACCCAAGCCTGGTCGCAGCAGCGCCCCAGCTGCTTTGCTGGCAACAATGAGATGGGGGAAGGTTTCCAGACATTGAGGCCGCGTGGGTTTGCTGGGCCACTGCTTCTGGGGAATTGGTGCCCACCGAGGCCGAACTGGAGCGGCAAAGGGCTGAGCAGGCCGAACAATGAGCAGAGCGCCTGGCCCAGAAGCTGCGGGAGCTGGGGGTAGATCCAGACGCCCTGTAGACAGCCAAGTAACTCAAGACAACAGATGGATCCCTAGGAGGCCAACAGCAACACAGGTAGCTTTTGAATAG
>NZ_JBSSCV010000065.1:0-1225 GCF_054060065.1 Thermostichus sp. MS-CIW-37
CGGGCTTCAAGGACTCCGTCCCGCTGACGCGAACAGTGACTCCTGTGAAGGACATTTCCTGAGCTTTGAGAACGGGATGCCCCACCGCTCTGTATTTGATGTTTATCGCCGCGTTGTGGTCTCGGCCTAGTTCCAGTCCACAATGCGGGCAAGAATGCCATCTGTCTCGAATGGTTTTCGGTACTTTTTGACCGCACTGAGAACAGTCTTGGCTCGTGCCTCTTGGATCCACTGCAATCGCCCTCAGTCCAGCTCTTTCAGCCTTGACTGCGAGGATTTGCAGGAATTGCCCCCACCCAGCGTCATAGATGGATTTCGCTAGTCGGGTTCTCGCAATACCTTTGGTGTTGAGCGCCTCATACGCAATATGCTTCCCTTTGCTTACTAGCTTCTTGGCTACTTTGTAGTGGAAATCTTTACGCTGATTGGCCACCTTGAGGTGTGCCTTAGCCACTCGTCTTAAGGTTTTCTTGCGGCGGTTTGACCCCTTCTGCTTGCGGGATAATGACCGCTGCAGCCTCTCCAGGCGCTTTTGGGCGCGGCGGTAGTACTGGGGCACTGGGACGGACTCCCCTGTATCGGTCACCAAAAAGGAGTCCAGCCCCATGTCGATCCCTATCGTGTTCTCCAGTGTTGCAGGCTCAGGAGCAAACTCGGGGACGGACGCATCTTGTAGGCTCAATGTCACATACCACCCATCAGCCTTACGGGTGATGGTGGCAGTCTTGATAACGAACCCGTCAGGCAACGGACGGTGCTGAATCAGCTTAATTGCTCCGATTTTGGGCAGATGAATAAACTTCCCTTGAATGCAGTCCTGTTTTACCTGGGGAAAGGTGAAGGAGCGATACCGGCCCGCCCCTTTGAATCTCGGCCTTCCTGCCCTCTTGCCGTTACGGTCGCCTTTCAGCCAGCGGTCGAATGCTTTGTGCACCCGCTCTATGCAGTTTTGCAGGACTTGCGAATGGATTGCTTGGTATTCGGGGAACCTTGCTTTGGTATTCACCAAGTCTCGTTTTTGGGAGTAGACATCCGGCCTGTCTTTCAGCTCAGGCAAATGACAGATTAAGGGGCAGGCGTTTATATTACAGCGGTTTTGTTCCCACCAGTTAAGCCGCTCTGCCAACCGATAGTTGTACTGCTTGCGCAACAGCTCCAGCCATTGCTCCATCAGGACAACTTGACTGGGCGTAGGCCGCAGGCGGTACTGATAGGCAGTCCTCAT
>NZ_JBSSCV010000066.1:0-1097 GCF_054060065.1 Thermostichus sp. MS-CIW-37
GTCAACCAAAACACACCAGAAAAAGTAGTCAACGCAGTCAAACTCCAATCCCTTTGCTATTACCAGATTCGCGCTCGGTTTGGCTTGTCCAGTAATCTGGCCCAGCAGGTCTGCAGACGGGTGGCAGGCGCTCGCAAAGTGGCGAGACAGCGCAACCGTCCAGTTAAAGAGTTCAAGCGTAGGTTCGTTACCTACGATGCACGTATCTTTTCGTTTCGCGAGAAAGACTGGACAGTGTCGCTTGCCACGGTTGATGGAAGAGAAGGCTTTGAGCTAGCCATTGGCAACTACCAGAGGGGAATGCTGGCTGGCTCTAACCCCAAATCGGCCACCCTAGTCCAGCGGAAGGACGGCTTCTACTCCATCCAGATTTGTGTCGAGGCAGAGCCCCCCAAGCACCAGAACACCGACAAGGTGATTGGTGTTGACCTGGGACGGCGAGACATTGCACATACCTCCGAAGGAGACAACTGGAATGGACAGCAGCTGAACAAAGTCCGAGATCACTACTGTCGGTTAAGAGCGTCTCTTCAGCGCAAGGCCAGTAAGGGCACCCGCAGTTGCAGGCGGCGATGCCGTCAACTGCTGCAACGGCTGTCTGGCAAAGAGAGACGCTTTCAAGCTTGGGTGAACCACAGTATCGCTAAGCGCATCGTTAAAGCAGCTCAATCTCTTTCTGCCTGCATTGGGATTGAGGACTTAAGCGGCATTCGAGAACGCACCAATCAACACCCCCGCAGTCGTGAGGAGCGGCGGCGTAGCAATAGCTGGGCGTTCTACCAGCTGCGGCGGTTTATCGAATACAAGGCTGTGAGGGCGGGTGTCAAAGTGGTAGCTGTCCCTGCGGCCTATACCTCGCAGATCTGCCACAAGTGCCTGCATATTCATCCCGACTCCGCTCAATCCTATCGCAAGGGTAAGCAGTTCACATGCGGGCACTGCGGTTGGGAAGGGGATGCGGATTTTAACGGTGCGAAGGTGATTGCGCTTTTGGGGGCTGCCGTAAACCAGCCTAGAGGTCAAGCCTACGGCTCGCTTCGCGAACGTGGTTGGCTTGCCAACTGCAGGGCTACCGTTCGCGCCAGCGGGCCGGAGGC
>NZ_JBSSCV010000067.1:0-1066 GCF_054060065.1 Thermostichus sp. MS-CIW-37
GGTAAACTACCCCCGCCTAAAGGCGGGAGCTTTCAGTAGCCCTAGAGTCGGCAAGCCAACCCTGGACCTCTAGGCTGGTTTACAAAAGCAGCCCCAAGTCTGGCAATCATACTCGCCCCATTCCAGTCCGCATCCCCTTCCCATCCACAATGCCCACACTTAAACTGCTTCCCACGGCGATAGGACTGTTCAGGGTCAGGATGAATGTGCAAACACCGGTGGCAGGTCTGCGACGTGTAGGCAGGCGGAACCAGAATCAAAGCAACCCCTGCTCCCACAGCCTTGTACTCCAGAAATTGACGGAGTTGGTAGAACGCCCAACTGTTCCCCCTGCGCCGTTCGGCTTTGCTGCGAGGCTGTCGGTTGATGCGCTCTCTGATCCCCGTCAAGTCCTCAAGGGCAAGGACTGCCTGCTTCTGTTGCGCTTCCCGGACAATGGAGGCACTGATGGTGTGGTTGAGCCAAGTCTGAAACCGCCGCTCCCGCCCCGACAGCCGTTGCAAGATTTGTCTCGCCCTGCGGCGAGTCGACCTTGTGCCTTTCGAGGCTTTTCTCTGCAGCGACCTGCGCACTCGGCTGAACCGATCTCTGGTTTGGTTCAACTGCTGTCCATCCCACCCCCTGTCGGTGCTGGTCTTGGCAATCTCTCTCCTGCCCAAGTCCACCCCAATCGCGACAGCGGGACGGAGTCCTTTGACCTGAACGGCCTGCTGCGGCTCAGGCACCTGCTCGGTCAGTTGGATGTGGACATAGTACGAGCCGTCTCGATGTTGGCAAAGCTGGGCAGAGGTCGGTTTTTGTCCCCGCAACTTGCCCCTTTGATAGTTGCCCAAACGCAACTGAATTCGCTCCCGTCCCCCCACCAAGCACAGGCTGACGGTCTCGTCCTGTTCCCGATAGGAGAAGAGGCGAGCGTCGTAGTCGGCGGAAGTGGGCTTGAATGTTTTGACGGGGCGACCTTGAGTTTTGGCAGTCTTGCGGTTAGCTCCCACTCTTGCACAGACTCTAACGGCTAGGTTGGCACTGAGTCCGAACTCGCTGCGCAGGGTTTGGTACACCTGTGCCT
>NZ_JBSSCV010000068.1:0-1004 GCF_054060065.1 Thermostichus sp. MS-CIW-37
ATGACCATAGCGGTAGGGCGCGTGCGTCAGGAGCGAGGATGGTTCGACATCGTCGATGACTGGCTCAAGCGCGACAGATTCGTGTTCATCGGCTGGTCCGGGCTGCTGCTGTTCCCCTGCGCTTACCTAGCCCTGGGCGGCTGGCTCACCGGCACCACCTTTGTAACTTCCTGGTACACCCACGGGTTAGCCAGCTCCTACCTGGAAGGGTGCAACTTTTTGACCGTAGCCGTCTCCACCCCCGCCGACAGCATGGGCCACAGCCTGCTGCTGCTGTGGGGCCCCGAAGCCCAGGGGGACTTCACCCGCTGGTGCCAGATTGGGGGGCTGTGGACCTTTGTGGCCCTGCACGGGGCGCTGGGACTGATTGGCTTTATGCTGCGGCAATTTGAGATTGCCCGGCTGGTGGGGGTGCGGCCCTACAACGCCATTGCGTTTAGCGCGCCGATAGCGGTGTTTGTGAGCGTGTTTTTGATTTACCCGCTGGGGCAGAGCAGCTGGTTTTTTGCGCCCAGCTTTGGGGTGGCGGGGATTTTCCGCTTTTTGCTGTTTTTCCAGGGGTTCCACAACTGGACGCTGAACCCGTTCCACATGATGGGGGTGGCTGGCGTTTTGGGTGGAGCGCTGCTGTGTGCCATCCATGGGGCGACGGTGGAGAACACCCTGTTTCAGGATGGGGAGGCGGCCAGCACCTTTCGGGCGTTTGAGCCGACGCAGTCGGAGGAGACCTACTCGATGGTGACGGCCAACCGGTACTGGAGCCAGATTTTTGGGATAGCGTTTTCCAACAAGCGGTGGCTGCACTTTTTCATGTTGTTTGTGCCGGTGACGGGTTTGTGGATGTCGAGCATTGGGGTAGTGGGGTTGGCGCTGAACCTGCGGGCGTATGACTTTATCAGTCAGGAGGTGCGGGCGGCAGAAGACCCTGAGTTTGAGACGTTTTACACGAAGAACATTTTGCTGAACGAGGGGATTCGGGCCTGGATGGCGCCGCAGGACCAGCC